>NZ_JBIAGB010000058.1:0-1051 GCF_042869575.1 Streptomyces sp. NPDC006925 | reverse complement strand
ACGCGACAGCCGGGCCATCAGCGTGCCCACCACCGACCCCGAACAACCGAAACGGCCCGCCGAAGAAACCGACGGACCGTCACGAAAGATCGAGGCTGGTTAGGTACGCCGATGACTTCGTCGCACTCTGCGCGACGAAGGAAGAGGCGACAGCGGTACGACAACGGCTCGTCGAATGGCTGGCTCCCCGGGGCCTGTCCCTGAACGAGGAGAAGACGAAGGTCGTCCACGTTGACACCGGGTTCGACTTCTTGGGATTCACCATCCGGCGCTACCGCAACGGCGTACTGCTGATCAAACCGAGCAAGGATGCTGTCAAGAGGATCCGGAGCCGCCTGACCGAGGAGGTCAGGAACCTTCACGGCACAGATGCCCTATCGGTGATCCGTCGGCTCGCCCCCATCGTCCGGGGCTGGTCGGGGTACTACCGGCATGCGGTCTCTGCTGAGACGTTCGCCGATCTCAACAACCACGCCTTTCGGCTGTTGTGGCGGTGGGCGGTGCGGCAGCACCCACGTAAGGGGCGCATCTGGGTCAAGGGGAGGTACTTCGGAAGGTTCAACCCGTCCCGGAAAGACAACTGGGTGTTCGGGCACCGCGTCAGCGGCGTCTTCCTGGTCAAGTTCTCCTGGACGAAGATCGTCCGCCATGCGGCCGTCAAGGGCTGGTCGTCTCCGGACGATCCCGCTCTGGCCGCCTACTGGGCCGAGCGCCAACGGCGCAAGCCGCTGCCACCGCTCAATCGGAGCGAGTTGACACTTGCGGCGAGGCAGAAGGGCCTGTGCCCTCTGTGCGATCAGCCCCTCATCGGAGGAGCTGAATACGAACCGGGCAACGTCCGAGAGTGGATCGCCTGGTTCGACGCAATGAGGAGGACGTTGCACACGCACCACTTCCTCATCTTCAAACGGCACGGCGGCGGCGATGAGCGAACCAACCTCCGCCTCGTTCACAGTCACTGAACCTCTTTCATCCTGAATAGCTGCAGGTCAGGAGAGTGTGGACAGCGGTGACGGCACGGCCGATGCGGCCGGTCGAGCAGCGTGCTCTG
>NZ_JBIAGB010000057.1:0-1172 GCF_042869575.1 Streptomyces sp. NPDC006925 | reverse complement strand
TCCTGCTTCAACGCGCTGCGCCGGTACGGGTACCGGTCTTACCTGCGCTCCACAGGCCGTAACGGCCAGTCCGGCCGCCTTCGCGACGTTGACCGCCGCGTTCACGTCTCGGTCGAGGACGGCCCAGCACTCCCTGCACGTCCACTCCCGGACGTGCAGGGGCTTGGGGCCGTCCTTGACGCCGCACTGCGAGCACACCTGACTGGTGGGCTCGAACCGTCCGATCCTCACGAAGGTGCGCCCGTACCGTGCGGCCTTGTACTCCAGCATGTTCACGAACGCCGACCATCCGGCGTCGTGCACGGACTTGGCCAGGCGCGTACGGGCGAGTCCCTTCACTGCCAGGTCTTCCACTGCGACCGCTTGGTTCTCGCGGATCAGCTTGGTGGAGAGCTGGTGGTGGAACTCGCGGCGCGCGTCGGCGACCCGCGCGTGAGCGCGAGCGACCTTCACTCTGGCCTTGCCCCGGTTCGCGGAGCCCTTCTCCTTGCGGGACAGGTCCCGCTGTGCCTTCTTCAGCCGCTTCTCGGCCCGGCGCAGGAAGCGCGGGCTGTCGGCCTTCGTGCCGTCGGAGAGGATCGCGAAGTGCCCGAGCCCGAGGTCGATGCCGACTTCAGGCGTCGTCTCCGGCAGCACCTCAGAGGCGTCCGTCTCGACGACGAAGCTCGCGAAGTACCGGCCTGTGGCGTCCTTCAAGACCGTCACGGTGGACGGCGTGGACGGCAGGGCGCGGGACCAGCGAACGGGCACGTCGCCGACCTTCGGCAGGCGCAGCTTCCCGCCCGCCGTGATCCGCCACGACGCGTTCGCGGTGAAGCGGACGGTCTGCCGGTTGTCCTTGCGGGACTTGTACCGGGGCGGCCCCATCTTGGGGCGCTTGCCCTTGAGGCCGTCGAAGAAGTTCTTGTACGCGGTGTCCAGGTCCCGGAGGGACTGCTGGAGGATCACCGAGGACACCTCGCCGAGCCAGGCCCGCTCCGGTGTCTTCTTCGACGCGGTGAGCCGCTTCGACAGCTCGCCCGAGGAGACGAACGGCAGCCCCGCTGTGCGGGCCTCCTCTCGGACGCGCAATGCGTCGTTGAAGACGACCCGCGCACACCCGAACGCCCTCGCCAACGCCATGCGCTGACCGGCGCCCGGGTACAGGCGGAAGCTGTACCGCAGCTGCATGA
>NZ_JBIAGB010000056.1:0-1380 GCF_042869575.1 Streptomyces sp. NPDC006925 | reverse complement strand
GGGACTGTAAAACGTTCGGTGTAACTCCTGATCAAGGAAGATGCATCGATGACCAGTGAGAACGTGACCGAGGCCGAGTCCGTCGAGGCAGTTGAGCCGCAGTCGGCGAAGGCAGTGGACGACCAGCTCATTGACGAGATGGTGGGCCGCGCCCAAGCCGAGGGTCTGCAGCTGACAGGTGAGGGCGGGCTGCTCCAGCAGCTGACGAAGCGGCTGCTGGAGTCTGCTCTTGAGGGTGAGATCGCTGACCACCTCGGCTACGACAAGCACGATCCGGCCGGGAAGAACGGCGGCAACAGCCGCAACGGGAATCGGGCCAAGACCGTGCTCACGGACGTCGGCCCGGTGGAGATTGCAGTGCCGCGTGACCGTGAGGGCTCGTTCGAGCCGAAGATCGTCAAGAAGCGGCAGAAGCGTCTGTCCGGCGTCGACGAGATGGTCATCTCACTGTCCGCGAAGGGCCTGACGACCGGTGAGGTCCAGGCCCACCTGGCCGAGGTCTATGGCGCCGACGTCTCCCGACAGACGATCTCCACCATCACCGACAAGGTCATGGACGGCATGGCCGAGTGGCAGAACCGACCCCTCGACGCTGTCTACCCGGTCATCTTCATCGATGCCATCCACGTGAAGATCCGCGACGGCGCGGTGGCGAACCGGCCCATCTACGTGGCCCTGGCCGTCACCGTCGAGGGCCGTCGCGACATCCTCGGCCTGTGGGCCGGCGACGGAGGCGAGGGCGCCAAGCACTGGATGCACATCCTCACCGAGATCAAGAACCGCGGCGTGGGCGACGTCCTCATGCTCGTCTGCGACGGTCTCAAGGGCCTGCCCGACGCCGCCGAGACCGTCTGGCCCCGCACCACGGTCCAGACCTGCGTGGTCCACCTGCTGCGGAACTCCTTCCGCTATGCCGCCCGCCAGGACTGGGACAAGATCGCCCGCGTCCTCAAGCCCGTTTACACCGCCGCGACCGAAGAGGCCGCCCTCGAGCGGTTCGCCGAGTTCGCCGACTCGTGGGGAAAGAAGTACCCGGCGATCGTGCGGCTCTGGGAGAACGCGTGGGAGGAGTTCACGCCGTTCCTCCGCTTCGACACCGAGATCCGCCGCATCGTCTGCACCACGAACGCGATCGAGTCCGTGAACGCCCGTATCCGGCGGGCGGTCAAGGCCCGCGGCCACTTCCCGAACGAGCAGGCCGCCTTGAAGTGCGTCTACATGGCCATCATGTCGCTTGACCCCACCGGCAAGGGCCAGGCCCGCTGGACCATGCGCTGGAAGACCGCCCTGAACGCCTTCGACATCACCTTCGACGGCCGTCTCTCCGCAGCTCGTCAGTGACCCCAACCACCCTGGTTACACCGCTCGTTTGACAGACCC
>NZ_JBIAGB010000055.1:0-1622 GCF_042869575.1 Streptomyces sp. NPDC006925 | reverse complement strand
CCTCGAACTTTCGTGACGGTCTGCCGACGGAGTCGGCAGACCGTTCTTGCGTTCGGTGCTGATGGTGGGCAGGTCGGAGGCCCGGCTCTCGCGTCGGGTGTGCGCCGGGTTCCACTGCTCCGGGAAATGGTGTGGGTCGTAGGGACGGCGGGTCGCTTGTCAGCCAGGGTTGGGCAGCAGGGCGAGCCGTTCGAGCGCCCCTGTGATCACTTCGTTCCAGGGCCAGTGGCGGGCGAATCTCAAGTGCCGTTGGCGGGCGGTAGTGACGAGTTGGGCGGCGGCGGAGAACAACCGGAGCCGGAGCCGGCGGGGTTCCCAGAGCCGGGCTTTGCCGGTCAGGGCGAGCATCGGCATCCAGGCCAGCAGCTCGAGTGCGAGCTGGACGATCTCCAGCCAGATCTGGTTCTGCGCGACCTCGTGGAGGGGCAGGTTGCGCAGACCGGTGGCGCGGGCGGCCCGGATGCGGTCCTCGGCGCGGGCCCGTCGGCGGTGCCGTAGCTCCAGATCGGCGATCGGGACGCTGGTGGTGTTGGTGGCGAAGCAGGTGAGCCGCAGTCCGTCGGCGTCTGTCAGACGCAGCTGGGCTCCGGGGTGGGGACGTTCCTTGCGGACGATCAGCCGCATCCCCTTCGGCCAGCTGCCCAGGCAGTCGCCGGACAGTTCGGCGACCCAGGCGCCGTCCCGGATCTCGCCGCCGGGCTCGACGGCGGGTGTCCAAGCGGTGGTCGGGACCTTCAGTACGGCTTGGTGGATGGCATCGGTGATGGTCATGCCGACCGAGTAGGACAGCCACCGGCCGCGCTGGGCGAGCCAGGCCACGAACTCGTGGGTGCCGCCGCCGGAGTCGGTGCGGATCAGCGTCCGTCGCCCGCGCCGGTAGTGCTTCGGTAGTTGGGCCAAGGCCAGTTGAGCCGTTTCGATGTGGTCGGCTGCGGTGTTGCTGCCCGCGTTCCCGGGCCGCAGCAGGGCCGCCACCGGCTCTCCGCTGCCCTGTGGTCCATGGTCAAGGAAGGCCATGAGCGGGTGGTGACCGAAGGTCCTCTTCCAGGTCGGTGTCGCATCCTGCTTCTCGGAGTGCGCCAGGACCAGCACCCCGTCCAGATCCACGACCACCTGCCCGGTCGCGTCCGGTGCCGCAGAGCCGGCCAGCTTCCACACCCGCTCGCGGGCTTCCGCCCGCGCGGTGCGGATCGCTGTCAGGGCCTTCGGCCCGGCCGCGGCGAGGGTATCGATCAGGCGGGAGACGGTCGGGTCGGAGGCCACCGGACCGAACACGGCCGGCTCGGCCCGCAGCATCCCGACATCGGCGAGACAGTCACCGCCCAGCGCGACCGCCAGCGCCACGTCCATCAGGATCTTCCCCGGGTCGTGGATCGCGCGAGGACGCCGCCACGGCGTCAGCGCGGTCGATATCGCCTCATCCAGCCCGGACTTGCGGCTCGTCTCGACCAGCAGCACCCCACCGGCTTGCGAGACCACCCCGCGACCACCGCCCTCGACGCGGACACGCGGATAGGACCCGATACGCTTCTTCACCTGGGAAGTGCCTCCGACGGCGGCGGGAACAGGGATCTCGACAATCCACATTCTCGCTGGTCAGAGGCACTTTCTGCTTATGTGAT
>NZ_JBIAGB010000054.1:0-1662 GCF_042869575.1 Streptomyces sp. NPDC006925 | reverse complement strand
CCTCGATCTTTCGTGACGGTCCGTCGGTTTCTTCGGCGGGCCGTTTCGGTTGTTCGGGGTCGGTGGTGGGCACGCTGATGGCCCGGCTGTCGCGTCGGGTGGGCGCCGGGTTCCACGGCTCCGGTCGGGGTGGTGCTGGTTGCAGGGACGGGAACGCGCTGGTCAGCCGGGGTTCGGGAGAGTTTCGAGCCGCGCCAGGGCGTCGGTGATCACGTCGGTCCAGGGCCAGTGGCGTGCGAATCTCAGGTGCCGGCGGCGGGCGGTGGTGATGATCTGGGCGGCGGCGGAGAAAAGCCGGAGCCGGAGACGGCGGGGTTCCCACCTGCGGGTTTTGCCGGTCAGGGCGAGCATGGGCATCCAGGCCAGCAGGTCCAGGGCGAGCTGGACGATCTCCAGCCAGATCTGGTTCTGTGCGGTGTCGTGCAGGGGCAGGTTGCGCAGGCCGGTGGCCCGTGCGGCCCGGATGCGGTCCTCGGCTCGGGCCCGCTGACGGTGCCGCAGCTCCAGCGCCGCAATCGCCATGTCGCTGGTGTTGGTGGCGAAGCAGGTCAGCCGTAGTCCGTCAGCGTCGGTGATCCGCAACTGGGCGCCAGGGTGGGGCCGTTCCTTGCGGACGATCAGCCGCATTCCCTTCGGCCAGCCCTTCAGGCAGTCGCCGGTGATCTCGGCGACCCATGCCCCGTCCCGGATCTCGCCGCCGGGCTCGATCGCTGCTGTCCAGGCGGTGGCGGGGACCTTGAGTACGGCTTGGTGAATCTGCTCGGTGATGGTCATGCCGACCGAGTACGACAGCCACCGTCCGCGCTGGGCGAGCCAGGCCGTGAACTCGTGTGTTCCGCCCCCGGAGTCGGTACGAATCAGCGTCCGGCGTCCGCGCCGGTACTTCTTCGGCAGTTGCGCCAGGGCGAGTTGGGCCGTGGTGATGTGGTCGGCGGCGGTGTTGCTGCCCGCGTTGCCGGGCCTGAGCAGGCCGGCCACTGGTTCCCCGCTCCCGCCGCTTCCGTGATCGACGAACCCCATCAGCGGGTGGTGTCCGAAAGTCTTCTTCCAGGTCGCGGTGGCGGCCTGCTTCTCGGAGTGGGCCAGCACGAGCACCCCGTCCAGGTCCACGATCACCTCCCCTGAGGCGTCCGGGGCCGCATGCTTTGCCACGTTCCAGACGTGCTCGCGTGCTGCGGCCCGCGCGGTCCGTATCGCGAACAGGGCCTTCGGCCCAGCCTCGGCAAGGGTGTCGATGAGGCGGGAGACCGTCGGATCGGAGGCCACAGGGCCGAAGACGTCCGGCTCGGCCCGCAGCATCGCGACGTCCGCGAGGCAGTCCCCGCCCAGCGCGACCGCCAGAGCCACGTCCAGCAGGATCTTGCCCGGATCGTGCACCGCACGCTGCTTCCGCCACGGCGCCAGCGTCCTCGACATCGCCTGATCCAGCCCGGCCTTGCGGACGGTCTCGACCAGCAGCACAGCCCCGGCCTGGGACACCACCGCATGGCCATAGCCCTCGACGCGGACACGCGGGTACGACCCGATACGCTTCTTCACCTGAGAAGTGCTTCTTTCCTTGCAGCCAACAGGACCCTAGACAAGTCCCATCGTTGCAGGTCAGGGGCACTTCTCGCTTTTTCGACCAAGCATCGGACAGCCACCGTGGTGAAAGCGCGAGGC
>NZ_JBIAGB010000053.1:0-1774 GCF_042869575.1 Streptomyces sp. NPDC006925 | reverse complement strand
TTGACTTCCTCCCGGCCCTGAAGGACCGGGATTCCCATCTGCTCCCACACCGGCTTGTGATCGGGTGCGGGTCGCTCTGGGTGGGTTCCTGCTTCACGGCGCGGTACCGGAACACGTTCCGGTCTTACCTGCGCTCCACAGGCTGTTGCCGCCAGTCCGGCGGCCTTGGCGACGTTGACCGCCGCGTTGATGTCTCGGTCGAGGACGGCCCCGCATGCCCCGCACGTCCACACACGGACGTGCAGGGGCTTGGGGCCGTCCTGGACGCCGCACTGCGAGCACACCTGGGAGGTCGGCTCGAACCGGCCGATGCGCACGAGGGTGCGGCCGTAGCGTGCGGCCTTGTACTCCAGCATGTTCACGAACGTCGACCATCCGGCGTCGTGCACGGACTTGGCCAGGCGCGTGCGGGCGAGGCCCTTCACCGCCAGGTCTTCCACAGCGACCGCTTGGTTCTCGCGGATCAGCCGGGTGGAGAGCTGGTGGTGGAACTCGCGGCGCGCGTCGGCCACCCGCGCGTGAGCGCGGGCGACCTTCACCCTGGCCTTGCCCCGGTTCGCGGAGCCCTTCTCCTTGCGGGAGAGGCGGCGCTGCTCCCGCTTGAGTTTCTTCTCCGCGCGGCGCAGGAACCGCGGGGAGTCGATTTTCGTGCCGTCGGACAGGATCGCGAAATGCGTGAGACCGAGGTCGATACCGACCTGGCCGTCCGTCTCGGGGAGCGGGGTTTCGTCGCCGGTTTCGACGACGAAGCTCGCGAAGTAGCGGCCCGCCGCGTCTTTGGTGACGGTGACGGACTTCGGGGTGGACGGCAGGCGCCGCGACCACTTGACCTTCAGTTCGCCGACCTTTGCGACGTACAGCTTCCCGTTGTCCCGCAGGGCGAAGCCGTTCGCGGTGAGCCGGATCGACTGCCGGTTGTCCTTGCGGGACTTGAACCGGGGCGGCGCGACCCTGGCGCCCGTCCGCTTGCCGGTGACCGAGCTGAAGAAGTTCCGGTACGCGGTGTGCAGATCGCGGAGCGACTGCACGAGCACGACCGAGGACACCTCGCCGAGCCATTCCCTCTCCGGGGTGCGCTTGGCCTCAGTGATGACCTGCTTTTGGAGGTCGGTGTCCTTGATGTACGGCAGCTCCGCCCGGTGGGCTTCCTGACGGGCACGAAGCCCGTCGTTGAAGACCACGCGGGCGCAGCCGAACGCCCTCGCCAACGCCACTCGCTGACCGGCGCTCGGGTACACGCGGAAGTTGTACCGAAGCTGCACGACTCCAATCTACCGTTCGGTCTATGGCTCAGAACGACGATTACAGGCGCGGCAGGCACGTGGTTTCAGCGATGCATGTGCACTTGGTCTTCGTAACGAAATATCGGCGCGGGGTCCTCGACGACGAGATGCTGCCTGTCTGCGAAGCCACGATGCGGAAGGTCTGCGAGGACTTCGAGGCCGAGCTGAAGGAGTTCAACGGTGAGGACGACCACGTTCACCTACTCGTGAACCACCCGCCCAAGGTGGCCGTGTCCGCGCTGGTGAACAGCCTCAAGGGGGTGTCCGCCCGTATCCTGCGCCGCGACTTCACCGGCCGCGTGAACCGCGCCATCATGCACGGCCACCTCTGGTCGCCGTCCTACTTCGCCGCCTCGTGCGGCGGCGCTCCACTGACGGTGGTGCGGCAGTACATCGAGCAGCAGCGCCGACCTGCGTAGCTTCGCGCTGCGGCCCGACTCCGGGCTAACCCCGCCCCGAAGGACGGGGCCTGCGCCCTTTACCTCCGGTCA
>NZ_JBIAGB010000052.1:0-1986 GCF_042869575.1 Streptomyces sp. NPDC006925 | reverse complement strand
TGTCGAGTCTCAGGTGATGTTTGACGTTCTGGTCTCAGCTGATGCTTGACGGTGGGCCTAGACAACATCGGAAACCTTGTGGGGCTTGTTCGCTTTGACGTTGCGGATCGGGAGGCTGTTGGTCCGCTGGATGACCTGGACCTGGCCGTCCAGTTCCACGGTGATCGTCGATTCCGCCACGTGCATGATCACGGTCTGCCCCGCGTAGGTTCGGCCGAGACAGACGACCTGCCGGCAGACCATGACCGTGCCCACCGCGCTGACCCGCCGCTGCACGCGCACCGGCTCCGTCCTGGGCCCAGGCGGTGGGCCCGCGGGCCGCAGACCGTGCAACCGCTGCACCTCATCGCTGGTGAGCGGGTTGGGCCGCACCCGCAGCAGTTCCCGCGAGGACGGGTCGAAGAACAACAGCGTGGCCGTCTCGATGCGAACACTCACCCGGCGCCCGCCGAGGATCTCCGCCGCCAGCACCTGACGCCCGCCCAGGCCCACCAGCCCGTGGTTGTTGACCGTCCGGTCCACCTCGAACGCGGCCGCATCCCCGGCCGGCAGCGGCGACGGCCCCGCAGCACGCCCGCCCCGGGCCGCCAGCCGGGCCAGGTCCGCCACCGACAGGTGCGACCGCGCCGACTTGATCCGGGCCCCGGCTATCAGCAGGTGGATCACCTGCGTGTCGGCCCAGAACGTCACCGTCAGCCCCGACCGGGCCGGGCCCAGCCAGAACTGCTTGCCCGCGACCTGCAGATTCCCACTCGCAGGCACCACCCGTTCGAACTCCACCGGCCCGCCCTGCCCAACCGGCACTGCCGCCGGGACATCCCCCGACCCAGCAGCCGCACCGGTCACAGCATCGCCCGGATCCGGCTGCGCACAAGCCGTCCGCTGCTGCGGCACCAGCGCGAGCACTCCGGGCACCCTCAGACCCAGCACGTCCCGCTCTGGCTCAGGAACCGGGGCGAACCGGTCGGCCGGAGACTGCATTGCAAGCGACTGATGCGGCCGCGAGGAGTTGTATTCCTCCACCCACGCATCCAACGCCGCCTGAGCCGCCCCGACGCTCTCGAACGGATGGCAGTCATCGAGGTGTTCACGCCGCAGCGTCTGATGGAACCGCTCGACCTTACCCGTCGTGGTCGGCGACGCAGGCCGCGTCAGCCGGTGCGCGATCCCGTTCTCCCGGCAGATCCGGTCGAACAACACCTCACCGCCCTGCCCGAACCGGGCGGTGAACTGCTTGCCGTTGTCGGTCAGCACCTCTTGCGGCACCCCGAACCTGCGCAAAGCCCCCACGAACGCCGCGCACACCGCCCGCCCGGTCGCCCGCTCGACCACCGACGCGATCACGCAGTACCGGGAATGATCGTCCACACCGGTCACGATCTTCGCCTCGGACAACTCACCCGTGACCGGGTTGACCAGCATGACCCCGCCGACGATGTCCATCTGCCACAACTGCATCGCACGCTCCCGCTGCCAGCGCTTGTAATCCGACCGCTTCCGCCGCCGAACCCCCGGCACCACAAGCCCATGCCTGACCAAGATCCGATACACCGTCATCCGCGACGGCACCGGCGCCACCACCCCCGACCGCTCAAGAACATGAGCGATCCGCCGCGGACCCCACCCAGGATGCTTGCGCCGCAACTCACACACCGCCGCCTCCACCTCGGCAGAAACCTGATGCGGACACGACGCCGGCCTACGCGACCGGTCCGCCAACCCGGCCAGACCCGACGCCTCATACCTCGACTTCCAGCCGCTGACCGTCTGCCGCGACACCCCCAGCGACGCGGCGACCTCCGTCACCGTCGCACCCGCCAGCACCGCCAGGACAGCCCGATACCTCTGCTCGACAACCGACAACTCCACCAGCGCCAATCCCGGCCTCCCCACACGCACCGCAACGACGCGCACAGCAAAACCGAACACGGCCACCGTCAGCCATCAGCTGGGACCGAAGTGTCAAGCATCTACCGAGACCGGACA
>NZ_JBIAGB010000051.1:0-3432 GCF_042869575.1 Streptomyces sp. NPDC006925 | reverse complement strand
GCGAGAGCCGGGCCTCCGACCTGCCCACCATCAGCACCGAACGCAAGAACGGTCTGCCGACTCCGTCGGCAGACCGTCACGAAAGTTCGAGGCTAGGCCTTGCCCCATCTGTCCCTCAAGCGACTGCCGGGGCCTGACCGTGACCGTGGCATGCCCCCGAAGCTCCGGATCTGCCATCAGCCAGCGGCGGAGAGTGGTTGCCGACTGTGAGGCGTCGGCGCCGAACGCGATATTGATGTCCAACTAGCTCATCCTTCCTCGACGCAAGCCTCATCTCTGTTCATCGTAGAGGTGGTTCCTTACCCGTATCAGGACATGTTTCGGAGAAGTCGGATCGCTTCGTCTTCCCGAACGGCCCAAGCGGCAGATCGCCCTGGACACGGTCGACGAAACTGGGAGGGAATCACGGCTGCGGGCCGCGTACGAACCTGCCGTGCGCATCGGTCTCCGGCGCGGGGACGTCCTCGGCTTGCGCTGGCAGGAAGTGGACCTGGAAGCGGGAGTGCTCACGGTCCGGCAGACACTTCAGCGCGTCGGGGGCGAACTCTTCATCGGCCTCCCGAAGACGCAACGGTCGGCGCGTCGGGTGGCGCTGCCTGCCGAGTGCCTGACAGCACTCCGCGCACGTCGTGCAGAGCAGCAGGACAGCTTGATCCGCGTGACGATGGACATCTACACCTTCGTCCGGCTCGACTCCCAGCGGTCCGCCTTCGACCGCGTAGGCGATGCCCTGCGTGACATCAACGAGGGCGACGACGCTGACGGAGCGAGCGGCGTTCCCGCCCCCGTCTGATCTTCTCCGTGGCCGTTGATGTCAGAACTGATGTCACGGCTATGCCAGAGGCCCCGTTCCGATCATGGAACGGGGCCTCTGACCTGCGGAGCCGCCTGTCGGATTCGAACCGACGACCTTCTGTTTACAAGCTCTACAGAGATCGGCCAGAGACGGCTATAGGAGCCGTACCCGGGCGGGAGAGCGGGGCTGAACAGCGTCGGCGGTTGCTGGGGTTGCTGTACCGCGCTGCTGTACGGGCGATGGGTCATGGGAGGGGAGGTCGGTGCCGCTCTGTCCGCAGTGACGGCATCCCCCTTTGACGTATCCGACAGCGCCACTCCCCGACGGACTACTCCAATAGTCCCAAACGCAGTACCCCCTAGCCGAGAACAGTTATCCTGAGTCAGGACAGGTTGGATCGTTCTGCGGAGGGGTAGTAGTGCTGAGAATTTCTGAAGCAGATAACTTTGGTGCGATTGACGCTGATGCCGACGAACTACTCCGCGAATGCTTCCAGAGTCATCCTGCTTATATCGCCGCACGCGACAACAAGAAATTTCTCATTTTGGGGCGCAAGGGCTCCGGAAAGACGGCGATTTTCAAGAGATTTCTGACAGATAGAAACCCCTATGAATTCGCATATGGCCATTCTTTCGATGATTACCCTTGGCAGCATCATGACCTACAGGCTCAAACAGGAGTACCGGAAGAGAGGCGTTACTTTCATAGCTGGAAGTATCTGACTCTCATGGGGCTCGCCAAAATCCTACTCAACGTAGACCAGAGCCAACCTTGGAGTGACGACTCTTTTGACGCCGTCCAGGCTCTCGAAGATTTTGTAGTTGACTCCTATGGTTCGCGCGACCCGGATGTGCGGCAACTTTTCAGCCCTAGTAAAGAGCTGCGCTTTAAGGGCACCCTGAAGATTCCATATTTTGAATTTTCAGGCGAGCGAGTGCGGATTAAAGATCTACCTCCGCACATCCAAGAGGTAAACCGGGTCATCCAAGAGCACGTTCTCCGCGCACTGAACCCCGACCACTCCTACTACATTTGCTTTGATCAACTCGACCTTGGCTTTACGAAGGAGGACGTGGCCTACTCTCATAGGCTAATTGGTCTGATTCTTGCCGCTAGAGACCTATTCCTTGCCGCCCGCAACAAAGGCAAGAAACTCAATATCGTAGTCTTTTTGCGTGATGACATCTACCAGGATCTTCAATTTGAGGACAAGAATAAGATCACGGAGAATTTCTCCGAGTTGGTCGCATGGAGCGAATTCGGAGATGGGCTTTCATTGAAGATGCTGATGGAAAGTCGATTTAGTCGCGTTCTTGGTGACGCGGATGACTTGCACGTCCCATGGGATAGCGTGTTCGACGAGACGCGTGAGATGCCTAGCAGGCAAAGCAAGTATAAGCATATCTGCGACCGTACGTTTTTGCGGCCACGCGACATAATTAAATTCTGCAACGAAATCCTCCGCCAGTACAAAGCTCCCCTTTTTGATGCTGGCTCTCAATTCGACAACCAAGTGGTACACGAAGCCAGGTCAGGATACTCTGACTATCTCCTCAACGAGCTTGACGATGAGATTGCCAAGCATGTCCCTAAATACAAAGAGTATTTGGAGGTACTTAAGGAGATCGGGTCCGTGCATTTTCCACTGGAAGACTTCGCAAATTCCTTTGAGAGAAGGGAAAGCCTTGCGGGGATCGATCCGGTTTCTGCCTTGGGGCAACTCTTCGAGTTCTCGATCGTGGGTTATCTCAAGCCAGGAGGAAGGGGCGGAGGGTCGGAGTATGTTTGGCGGTACCGCGATCCCCGAGCACGCTTCAACACTTCAGCAGAGGTATTTCGCGTGCACCCCGGCTTCAAAGAGGCGTTGGATCTCCTGAGTAGGCAGATTTCGTAGCTGAGGTCCAGAAGTCGGTGGAGCGGATTGGGCTGAATCTGTCTTGGCGCAAGAGAACGGGTATCGGACACTCGTCAGCGTATTGGGCTGCCTCCTCACCTGCCCCCAGTGCACATTCATGTTTCCCGACTATTCGAGCGCTGCTGTTGCCTCAAGTGGGGAAAGTCAGCCACGACGGCGGGACAGACGCACGAGCACCCGCACGTGCGCCCCCCTCAGCCACCCACCGGCATCAGCCACGCTTACAAAGTTCTGATCTTTGACCCGCAGACGCCTCCGCGCAGCCCCGGCCAGCCACCTGGGGATGGCGGTACCGGTTCGCAGACCGCGACGAGACCTGGGCGCCGCGCCACGGGTCTTCCCGGCGCTTTGAACTCGACAGTACAACGCTGGTCGGCAACGTACGCGGTCTTGCTGCTGACGTTCGCCGTTGGCTGGCGAAGTCGTGAGCCGACGTGTTCCGGGCTTCCTTACTGGGCTGGCGGGTTGCTGCGCTGGACTGCGCGCTGAGCGGGCCGGGGTCGGCGCGGAGCGGGGCGGAGACAGGAGCGGGCGGCGGCCACGGGCCGCCAGCGCGCGCGGCCCGCGTCAGCGGGCCGCCTTGAAGTCGTAGAGAAAGTTGTTACGCGCGACTGGTTCGTGGCCTGTGTCCGGTCTCGGTAGATGCTTGACACTTCGGTCCCAGCTGATGGCTGACGGTGGCCGTGTTCGGTTTTGCTGTGCGCGTCGTTGCGGTGCGTGT
>NZ_JBIAGB010000050.1:1962-3087 GCF_042869575.1 Streptomyces sp. NPDC006925 | reverse complement strand
CCGCCGCTGAATGTATAGGCGGTGTGGAGGGAACGCGGGGAAGTGAAACATCTCAGTACCCGTAGGAAGAGAAAACAACCGTGATTCCGGGAGTAGTGGTGAGCGAAACCGGAGGAGGCTAAACCGTATGTGTGTGAGACCCGGCAGGGGTTGCGCATGCGGGGTTGTGGGACTGCGCTTCAGTCGTCTGCCGGCGGCTGGGTGAGTAAGAAATTGTTGGTGTAGGCGAAGGGCATGCGAAAGGCCCGGCGTAGAGGGTAAGACCCCCGTAGCTGAAATACCAGCAACTCGCTTGTGTTGTTCCCAAGTAGCATGGGGCCCGAGAAATCCTGTGTGAATCTGGCGGGACCACCCGTCAAGCCTAAATATTCCCTGGTGACCGATAGCGGATAGTACCGTGAGGGAATGGTGAAAAGTACCGCGGGAGCGGAGTGAAAGAGTACCTGAAACCGTGTGCCTACAAGCCGTGGGAGCGTCGCATCGAGTGCTTGCACTCGGTGTCGTGACTGCGTGCCTTTTGAAGAATGAGCCTGCGAGTTTGCGGCATGTTGCGAGGTTAACCCGTGTGGGGGAGCCGTAGCGAAAGCGAGTCCGAAGAGGGCGTTTGAGTAGCGTGTTCAAGACCCGAAGCGGAGTGATCTAGCCATGGGCAGGGTGAAGCGCGGGTAAGACCGTGTGGAGGCCCGAACCCACCAGGGTTGAAAACCTGGGGGATGACCTGTGGTTAGGGGTGAAAGGCCAATCAAACTCCGTGATAGCTGGTTCTCCCCGAAATGCATTTAGGTGCAGCGTCGTGTGTTTCTTGCCGGAGGTAGAGCACTGGATAGGCGATGGGCCCTACCGGGTTACTGACCTTAGCCAAACTCCGAATGCCGGTAAGTGAGAGCGCGGCAGTGAGACTGTGGGGGATAAGCTCCATGGTCGAGAGGGAAACAGCCCAGAGCATCGACTAAGGCCCCTAAGCGTGTGCTAAGTGGGAAAGGATGTGGAGTCGCAGAGACAACCAGGAGGTTGGCTTAGAAGCAGCCATCCTTGAAAGAGTGCGTAATAGCTCACTGGTCAAGTGATTCCGCGCCGATAATGTAGCGGGGCTCAAGTACACCGCCGAAGTCGTGTCACTCATAC
>NZ_JBIAGB010000050.1:0-1867 GCF_042869575.1 Streptomyces sp. NPDC006925 | reverse complement strand
TGGGTGGGTAGGGGAGCGTCGTGTGCCGGGTGAAGCAGCCGTGGAAGCGAGTTGTGGACGGTTCACGAGTGAGAATGCAGGCATGAGTAGCGATACATGCGTGGGAAACGTGTGCGCCGATTGACTAAGGGTTCCTGGGTCAAGCTGATCTGCCCAGGGTAAGTCGGGACCTAAGGCGAGGCCGACAGGCGTAGTCGATGGAGAACCGGTTGATATTCCGGTACCCGCTATGCAGCGTCAGACATCGAATCAGGTGATGCTAAGTCCGTGAAGCCCCCCGTGTTCTTCGGAAGATGGGTGTGGTGGAGCCGACGGTCCGAGCTTGTAGTAGGTGAGTGATGGGGTGACGCAGTGAGGTAGTCCAGCCCGGGCGATGGTTGTCCCGGGGTAAGGGTGTAGCCCGAGGAGCAGGGAAATCCGTTCCTCGTTACAGGGGTGAGACCTGATGCCGAGCCGTTTGTGGTGAAGTGGATGATCCTGTGCTGTCGAGAAAAGCCTCTAGCGAGTTGTGTGGCGGCCCGTACCCTAAACCGACTCAGGTGGTCTGGTAGAGAATACCGAGGCGTTCGGGTGAACTATGGTTAAGGAACTCGGCAAAATGCCCCCGTAACTTCGGGAGAAGGGGGGCCATGTCTGGTGAGGGCACGTGCTGTCTGAGCTGGGTGTGGCCGCAGAGACCAGCGAGAAGCGACTGTTTACTAAAAACACAGGTCCGTGCGAAGCCGTAAGGCGAGGTATACGGACTGACGCCTGCCCGGTGCTGGAACGTTAAGGGGACCGGTTAGTCACATTTCGGTGTGGTGAAGCTGAGAACTTAAGCGCCAGTAAACGGCGGTGGTAACTATAACCATCCTAAGGTAGCGAAATTCCTTGTCGGGTAAGTTCCGACCTGCACGAATGGCGTAACGACTTCTTGACTGTCTCAACCATAGGCCCGGTGAAATTGCACTACGAGTAAAGATGCTCGTTTCGCGCAGCAGGACGGAAAGACCCCGGGACCTTTACTATAGCTTGATATTGGTGTTCGGTTCGGCTTGTGTAGGATAGGTGGGAGACTGTGATACGGACACGCCAGTGTTCGTGGAGTCGTTGTTGAAATACCACTCTGGTCGTGCTGGATGTCTAACCTGGGTCCGTGATCCGGATCGGGGACAGTGTCTGGTGGGTAGTTTAACTGGGGCGGTTGCCTCCTAAAATGTAACGGAGGCGCCCAAAGGTTCCCTCAGCCTGGTTGGTCATCAGGTGGTGAGTGTAAGTGCACAAGGGAGCTTGACTGTGAGACTGACGGGTCGAGCAGGGACGAAAGTCGGGACTAGTGATCCGGCGGTGGCTTGTGGAAGCGCCGTCGCTCAACGGATAAAAGGTACCCCGGGGATAACAGGCTGATCTTCCCCAAGAGTCCATATCGACGGGATGGTTTGGCACCTCGATGTCGGCTCGTCGCATCCTGGGGCTGGAGTCGGTCCCAAGGGTTGGGCTGTTCGCCCATTAAAGCGGTACGCGAGCTGGGTTTAGAACGTCGTGAGACAGTTCGGTCCCTATCCGCTGCGCGCGTAGGAGTCTTGAGAAGGGCTGTCCCTAGTACGAGAGGACCGGGACGGACGGACCTCTGGTGTGCCAGTTGTTCTGCCAAGGGCATGGCTGGTTGGCTACGTTCGGGAAGGATAACCGCTGAAAGCATCTAAGCGGGAAGCCTGCTTCGAGATGAGGACTCCCACCCCCTGTGAGGGGTTAAGGCTCCCTGGAGATGACGGGGTTGATAGGCCGGATCTGGAAGCACGGTAACGTGTGGAGGTGACCGGTACTAATAGGCCGAGGGCTTGTCCATAGAGGCTCGCGTCCACTGTGTTGGTTCTGAGACAACAAC
>NZ_JBIAGB010000049.1:0-5682 GCF_042869575.1 Streptomyces sp. NPDC006925 | reverse complement strand
ATCGAACAGCAGAAGCGGCCCGACTGAGCGGGCCGCCGCCGTGGGGCGATTCACCCCCGCCCTGAAGGACGGGGCACTCTCGCTAAGCGCCTCGGCAGCGCTTCACGGTACAGCGGAGCTCGCCCGCGGCGGAGCGGCCGCCCGGCCCACGCCCAGGACGGGCTCGGGCTCGGCTCGGGCTCAGGCGGTCAGCGGGTGCCGCGCTCCCCGCCGTTGACGTTGAGCACCTGCGCGGTGATGTCGCGCGCCGCGGGCGAGGCCAGGAACGCGACGGCCCCCGCGATGTCCTCCGGACGGCCCGGCCGGTCGACCGCGGTGGAGGCGATGAGATGCGCGCGCCGCTCGGGGGTGAGGTGGTCACCGAAGAACTCGGTGTCGGCCACGTATCCCGGCGAGACGACGTTTGCCGTGATGTCGCGCGCGCCCAGCTCGCGGGCCAGGCCGAGGTTCCAGGAGGCGAGTCCCGCCTTGGCCGCGCCGTAGGCGCCCGCGCCCTTGTCGGCCGCGATGGAACCGATGCTGACGACCGCGCCGCCCTCGGCCAGCCGGTCCTCGACCGCCTTGGTCGTCAGCGCCGCGGTCAGCAGGTTGGCATCCAGATTGGCGCGGAAGCTCCGGGCGAACCGCGCCAAGGGGCTGAGCTCAACCTCCGCGGCGGCTTCCGCCGGACCGAAATCGGTGTTCCCGCCCGCGTTGTTGACCAGTACGTCGAGCCGCTCGGGCAGCGATGGCAGCAGCCGGGCCACTGCCTCCGGGTCGGTGTGGTCGCAGACGACGGCCTGTGCGCCGATCCGTTCGGCGGCCGCCGCCAGGGGAGCCTGCCGCCGACCGGTCAGCACCACCGTGTCCCCCTGCTCCGCGAAGTGCCGCGCCACGGCAGCCCCGATGCCTGTCGCTCCACCGGTGACCAGGATGCCGCGTGCCATAGAGTGTCCTCCAGATTTGTTCAGGACTAAATTTAGAACTAAACGTAATGTGGAGAAGCGGCCATGGCAAGCGACGAGCACCCGCTGGACACCCCGTCCGACTACCCCGTGGCGGACATCGCCGCCGCGTGGGAACGCGAGCGTCCAGGTACCCCCGTCTCCTCGATCGGCATCGTCACGCCGCTGTGGCGGCTGGCCAAGCTGTTCGCCGACGACCGCCGCCGGGTGCTCGCCCACGCCGGCGTCGACGTCGCCACTCTGGACCTGCTCAGCATGCTGCGGCGCGCGGGTGAGCCGTACGCCCTCACCACCCGCGAACTGGCGGACCGCTCCATGGTCACCGCCGGCGCCATCTCCCAACGGGTCGCCCGGGCCGAACAGGAGGGACTGGTCACCCGGCGCCCCGGCGAGGGCCGCCGCCGTTCGGTCGTCGTGGAATTGACCACCGCCGGACACCGGCTGGTCGAGTCCACCGTCGACCAGGTCCTCACCCGTGAGGCCGAACTGCTGACGGGCCTCGCACCGGACCAGCAGGAACAGCTCACCGGGTTGCTGCGGGTGCTCCTGCAGGACGTGCAGCACCGGTTGAACGACCACCGCCTGACGCAGGTGGGCGAACAGGAGTGACCAGCGACCAGGTGTACTGATCCACGAGCGTGGACGACGTCAGGCCCGCCTGATCACGGCGAAGAGAGAGGTACGGCAGAGTCCGACAGGGCCGACCGGCCACAAGGGGCGCCTCACAGGTGGGACGGGATCACTCGGCTCCTGGCCCGCTGCCGCTCTCACACGGCTATCGGAACCCACGGCATCGCCTCACGCCATCCCCCGCGGTCGTACGCCCAGTCGATCATCACCTTGGCGATCGGCGCCGGGCCGATCATCTCGTGTGGCCTGGGGACATGGGCCTGGAAGTGCTTGTCCGCGCTGCCTTCGCGGTACTCCACCTGGTAGCTCATGTCGTCGTTCAGATACACCTGCATGTAGTGCTGATCCACAGGCTCAAGGTCGAGCCTTTCCAAGATCACGAACCGGTGCCGCAGGTTCATGTCCGCCAGCAGATCGTGCAGAACTTCCTCGCTCGGATCGTCCACCGCACGCCCGTCGTCTTCGATCGCCCGCAGTACTGGTTGCGCCACGCTCGCGACTCTACTGATCCACCAGGGGCCACCCACCCACCAGTGCCCCTTCGGACGCGGCCCGAGGACCGGACTCGTGGCACCATCGGCCCCTCCCCCGTCCCGGGAGCGGTCCCGGCACCTCCCGCGTCCGCGCCGCACGCTCAGTCCGCCGTCCCGGCCGCCAACTCGCAGGCGCGCGCGTACTCCCGCACCAGCGGCCGGCGGTCATCGGCGCGCCAGGCCAGCGCGAAGCGGCTGGGCGAGATGCCCCGCACCGTACGGGTGATGACTCCGCCGAGGGTGATCAGCGGACTGTTCCCGACTGCCAACAGCACCACCCCGAGACCGGCGACGAGAGCCTCGTACGTCTCCTCGGTGCTCGCCACCTCCGCGCCTATCCGTGCCGGTCTTCCGCCACGCTCTTCGGTGGCGAGCCAGTAGTCCCGCAGCGGCCCGGCACTGTCGGGCAGCGCGAGGAACGGCTCGTCCAGCAGGTCGGTGAAGTCGACGCGCTCCCTGTCGGCGAGCGGGTGCGTATCGGGCAGGGCGACCAGGCGGGGTTCCTCGGCGACCACCACCCACCGGTAGCGGTCCGGACCGGGCAGCGGCAGCCAGACGAACGCCACGTCGCACGTGCCGTCGGCGAGCCCGGCGGTCGGGTCGTGCCAGGAGACCTGGCGCAGCCGGAGACGGGCGTCGGGGCGCGCGGCGGTGAAGCGGGAACGGATCGCGGGGAGCACGCCCCCACGCCCCGGGCTGGTGCTCATCCCCACGACGAGGGCGGCCGCCTGGTCGGCGACGGCCCGGGCGACTGCCGCCTGCGCCTCCTCCCACTCGGCGAGGATGCGCTGAGCATGCGGCAGCAGCGCGGCACCGACCGCGCTCAGGCGCACGTCGCGCCGATCGCGTTCGAACAACGCGGCCCCCACCTGCTTCTCCAGCATCCTGATCTGCTTGCTCAGCGCGGGCTGCGAGACGTACAGCCGCTCCGCCGCACGCGTGAAGTGCAGTTCCTCGGCCACTGCCGCGAAGTACCTCAGATCCCGCCCGTGAACGTCCATAACCATCGGCTATCACAGCAGAGCTTGGACCGGCAACGGGACTGCCCGGCACGGTAGTTCCCACGCGGACCGCACACGGACCGCCGAGCACAGGCGGGCCACCCATCGCAGGGAGACGGACATGAACAAGGTTTGGCTGATCACCGGAGCGAGCAGCGGGTTCGGGCGGGCGATCACCGAAGCGGCGGTGGCCGCAGGCGACATCGTGGTCGCCGCCGCCCGCCGCACCGCGCCGCTCGACGACCTGGTCGCCGCACATCCGGACCAGGTCGAGGCGCTGCCGCTGGATGTCACCGACAGCGCGGCCGGTCAGGCCGCGGTCGACGGCGTGGTGGCGCGGCACGGCCGACTGGACGTCCTGGTCAACAACGCCGGGCGGGGCATGGTGGGTGCGGTGGAGGAGAGCACCGACGCGGAACTGCGGGACCTGATGGACCTGCACTTCTTCGGCCCGGCCGCGCTCACCCGGGCCGCGCTGCCGCACATGCGCCGCCAGGGCTCGGGCGCGATCGTGCAGTTGACCAGCATGGGCGGACGGTTCGCCCTCGCCGGGGTCGGCGCCTACTGCTCCACCAAGTTCGCCCTGGAGGGGCTTTCCGAGGCGCTGGCCGCCGAGGTCGCCCCGCACGGCATCCGGGTACTGATCGTCGAACCGGGCGCATTCCGTACCGGGTTCGCCGACCCCGCGACGCTGCAGCCCTCCTCGGCCCTGGACGCCTACCAGGACACCGTCGGCCCCGTCCGTTCCGGACTGCCGGAGGGAAGCGGCTGCGAACCCGGGGACCCGGCCAAGGCCGCGGCCGCCGTCCTCACCGCGCTGGACGCCGACGAACCGCCGCTGCGGCTGCCGCTCGGCAACGACGCCGCCGCTGCGATCACGGACCATCTCGACCGTGCCGGCGCCGAACTCCGCTCCTGGGAGAAGCTCACCCGCTCGACCGACTTCGACGACTGACACCTCCGGCCGCCTCCGTCCCGTTCCGCCGGCCGGAATCTCGTACCCCCACGCGGAACGCCTCCCGTACCACTGCCCGCCCCTGCCGCCCCGCGTACCTTCGCTCGTCCCACCCGTGTCTCCACGCGGGAACAGCAGCCCGGGAACGGCAGCACCGGGGAGCTGCCCTCAGACAGCAGGCGTTCGTTCCAGCACAAGCCGCACACTTTCAAGGAGCCCCCCAGGTGCGTCCTCGGGAACTACCGGTGGAAGACGATGCTCGGGCAGGTGTCGGGATCCGTTTCCACGAACAGATCGGGCTTGTTCCGGGTGCCGCCGATTTCCAGATACTGCGGTTCGGTGGGCATCCGTTGCTCGGGGGTGCCGCGGAGGAAGTCGAGCTTGATCTGGCGGAACTCCTCTCCACCGGTGGTTTCCTCTTGGCGGAACTCCCAGGTCCCCTCACCCTGGAACCCCTTGCCGGCAGGGCCGTCCTCGCCCAGCTCCTCCAGCGAGATCGCCCAATTTTTCACCCGCACTGTGCCGACCTGAGCCGTACGCCCCTCAGGATACTGGGTGGAGGCGTGCCCGAGAGTGACGCGCATGCCGTGCGGGCCCTGGTAGTCGCCGTTCAGGTCACTGGCGCGCACCGTGGTGCTCGACTTCGGACACGGGCCCGAAGCGTCGTCCAGGACCGTGCACGAGGTAAGGGTGACCAGAGCGCAGGCGGCCACCACTGCCGCCCTGCGTGACACCGTGCCGCTCGGCCTTCGTGTGGGGACAGCCGAGCCGTGAGTCGTCATGGAAGCCATCGTTTCAGTGATCATCCGGAGCTTCGAAGCGGGGCGGGTGGATGCGCTCCGTCCAAGTCATCTTTTCGTGGATGCCCGTGCCGGAACCTGCAGGGGGATTGAGCTTCTCCTGCCACTTCGGGTAGCCGGGGAGAAAGGATTCGACGTCCGTGTCGTTGTTGAGCGTGTACTGCACCACGATGGAGCCGTCCGGTTCCTCGGACTTGACCGTGTAGTCGACGTCGTAGGAACCGAGGAGGGACTGGGCCTCGTTGGTGTCTCCTCCCCAGAGGTTGTCGAGTCCGCTCAGGCCCGTCATGTCCTTGGCGAACATCTTGGCCTGGTCGCCGCGCCCCTCCCCGGAAATCTTGTGCTTCACCCGTCCGGCCAGCTCACCCTCACGCCATTTCTGCAACGTCTGGTTGCGGATCGACGCCATGCTGTCGCTCTTTTGTAGCTGCTTGACGAATGGATCCCCCTGGTGGAACTGGCGGTTCGGCTCGAATGTCCCCTTGCCGAAGATCCAGCCCCAACCTGTGGATCGGGGTGTTGCGTTGTTCGGGCCCGCGTGCGGACTCTTGCCGTCCAGGACGCGGGTGTAGGCGTCGAATTCTTCGGGGCTGATGCTGCCCGTGCTGTCCAGGTTGGTGTGCTGGGGTTCGGCGTTGAACCACGGGCCGAGGCCGACATCGGCCAGCAGCGCATAGGCGAGTTTGTTGTCGATGAACAGCCCGCCGCGCAAGGCAGCATTCAATTGACTTCCTCCCGGCCCTGAAGGACCGGGATTCCCATCTGCTCCCACACCGGCTTGTGATCGGGTGCGGGTCGCTCTGGGTGGGTTCCTGCTTC
>NZ_JBIAGB010000048.1:0-7008 GCF_042869575.1 Streptomyces sp. NPDC006925 | reverse complement strand
GGGGGCAATCCCGGATGCGGCCCGCTTTCGTTGTGATCTACGTACAGTCACCTTCCGATCGGAACTTCCGAAGCCCGGACTCCTCGCGCGCATAATGCGCGCGCACGCGAGGGACCGCCGGAAGTTCCGACCGGACCGTCACACGCGGTCAGTTCTTCGACTCGTCCGACATGTAGATCTTCTTCCCGGACGGGGTCTCGTCCAGGAGCGTCGGACTCGGGTCACCGACCCTGATCTCCCGACCGTCAGGGGTGACGTCCAGCAGGGTCGGGCGGTCGTCGGTGTCGTCATAGCGCGTCATGGTGTGCTCCCTCTTGTCCGTTGTGGTCGGTGTATCCGGTCTGTCAGTCCCGCTCCCAGAGCGAAATCGTGTTCTGCGACAGCCCAGTCATGTACGCGATCCGGCGAATCGGCACGCCAGCCTGCCGCGCCTGCTTCACGAACGGCTTCAACTCCGCGTCCGCGAGGCGCAGACGCTCCTTGGCCTCCACGCGCTTCCGGGCTGGAGACTCCAGCGCCCGCTCCGCTTCCTCCCGATTCACCGCAACTCCTCCTGTATCGGCCGGACATCCATCCGGCGCGGTCGCATCAGACTGAGGCATGTACGTTCCTGCGCGCAACCCCGCACGCCGAATCCACCCCGGATTCGCTGTGCGCCTGCCTGAGCGGTCCGGGGTCCGTCCCGCGCCTATCAGCCCGACCGTCCGTCAGTCGGGCGCGAGAGGCGCCGTGGTGGCCTCTCTCGGCGGTCAACTGCCGCCCGGCCGTAGGGCGGCATCGCCAGGATGCGTAAATGCGCCGTGCTCCGCCGAGTGCGGCTCTCGTGCGAACGCACCTCAACGAGGCGGGCTACGGGGGAGGGGTGGGGGGCGGACCGTCCGCGATGGCGCAGGTACTCCGCCGTGGCACTCGGCCGCCGTACTGCCTCCGTCACGGATGACGGGCGCGTGAGCAGACCGGAACGACCGGCCGTGGCTGAGGGGGCGCATCTGCTGCCGCGCAGTGGCTCAGCCCGTCGTGGTCGCTCCGCGTCGGTGCGGCACCGTCGCGGTGCGGGCCGTACCGCATACCGCCCACCCACCGCCGTGGCTGCCGTTTGGTCGCGCGGCTGCACACCGGATTCGCACCGGGCGCCGGCCGAACCGGCAGGCGCCCGGCGACGAGCACCAGGACGACGATCCCGGCCGCCATCCCGAGCACGTCACCGACACCCGCCGTACGTCTCCGAGATGACGTACGCCGACGAGCTGCAGCACGACGACGAGCACCAGGAGCACGCCGTCATCGAGCACACCCATGCATCACGACCCGCAGGAGCCAGCACACCTCTTGCACTCCGCGACCCGTCACCGACGCGTCCGCCACGCGGCACAGCACGTCAGGCACGCGGCAGGCACGCGTCACGACGCGGGACACGACGCGGCAGCACGTCACGGCGTGACGCGTCGCTGCCGCGTTGCGACCTGGGATGACGCGTCTGACGCGTGAATTTCGACCCCCCGGGGGTCCCGGCTCTCGCCGCGCGCACGGCCGTACCGGGCGGAGCAAGCTAGCCGATCAGGTGACCTGATCTCCCGCTCGCCTCCCGTCCGCCGCCCTCGGCGGTCGCTGCGCTGAGCTGGAGTGCGCACCACTGCGCACCCGACTGCGCACCGGATTTCCGGGCGGTGCCGGCCGATCCGGGAGGCACCGCTCGGACCTCCCCGCGGGGAAGTCCGGGGTGATCGTTCCGGGGGGATGGACAAAGGGGGTGCCCCTGCTGGGGCACCCCCTGAGCCTCCGGAGTCGGAGCAAGTTGGTACGTAACGTGCAGTTACGCGGTCTGGTCGTCGTCCGGGTCCGGCGCGGGGAGCACGTCACGGCCCCACACCAGCCCCCACTCGGCAACGAGGGCGCGGACCGCCGGGACGCCGCCGGATTCAGCCGCGCGGATCAGGTCGAGCGACCGGCCACGGTGGCGCACGACATGGCTGTGCCAGGTCTCGGCGGGGATGAGCGCGACGCCGTCGCCCCCGATCTCCTCGGCCGCGATCTCCTCATCCGTCCGGTCGTCCAGCTCCACCAGCTCGGCCAGCAGTGCCCGCAAACCGTTCGACCAGTACGCCGCCCGGATGCCGTGCGCGGCGTACTCGTACTCGTGCCACAGCGGCACGTCGTCAGCGAGCCCGGCCGCCGCACCTTCCGCCACCTCGAACGGCATGCGCGCGGCCCGGCGGCCGGTCTTCAGGTCCGCGCGGGCCAGCTCGGCACCGGGCGTCCACTTCTCGAACCGGGCCTTCCCGTCCTGGTTCTTGAACAGGTAGCGGCTGAACTGCTGGGCGTCTTCCGGCCGGGGCACGTCCACCTTCACTCCCCGGTCGTTCGGCCGGTAGCCGCCCGCCCGCTCCACCGAGCGGACCCAACGGGCGCGGGCCGCCGCCTCGAAGGCGTCGGCCCGGTCCCGGGTCCACGGGCGGGAGGTGAACAGCAGGACGTGAAAGTGCGGGTGCCATCCGTGGTCCGGGCCGACGGTGCACTCCCACACGCGGACGTAGCCGACGATCCCGTGTTCGGTCTGGAGCCGCTGCCACATCTTCCCGGCACGGGCGCCGAACGCGGTGATCCATGCGTCGTGCTGGACGCCGACCAGCCCGCCCCGCTCCCGCTTGCGGGTCGTGCCCAGCGGCATCCGGCGGTAGTGCCGCAGGGTGAGAGTCATCATCGCGAGCCCATGCCCGGCCGCCTGCCAGGCGCCGGTCACGGTGTCGATCTCCTCGGAGCGGGCCGCCCGGATCTTGGCCGAGCAGACCGGGCAGAGGTGGATCTTCCCGCAGGTGGCGACGCCGGACAGGTGGGCGGTCTGGCCGTTGAGGACGACGCCGACGCCGCCCGCGATGGCCGACCGGCCGCACCCCTTCAGGCCCTTGTCGGCCGTGACCCGCTGGAGCCCTTCCCGGAGGGTCCATCGACCGTCGCGGGACCGGGTTCCGGTCGTGTCCGCTTTTGCTTCCCCGGCCGCCGGTACAGGGCTCTGACCTGCGCGGGTTGTAGTTTCTCCGGTAGTACCAAGGCGCCTGTTCGCTTTTGCCTCAGCGGGTCGCGCCTCAGCGGTCGTGGTGGGCAGCGCAGCGCCCCGCGCGATGGCGCGCTTGGCAGCCATCCGGCAGCGGGGCGAGCAGTACACCTTGGGGCGCTTGCCCGGGGTGTGGGTGATCGTGGCGCCGCAGTGGCAGCGCGGGCCGCGCGCTGGTACCGCGTCGGCGGTGGTGGGTACGCTCGTCACGAGCAACGTTCTCCGTCTCGGTTTCGGCGAGATGCGGGAGCGGACGGCCCGGAGGTGCGAACTCTGGGCCGTTGCTCATTTCTGGGGGTGATCCTGTCACCCCGTGATCACAGGCCGCAGCAGCCCCGCCTCACTCGGCGGGGCTGCTGGCGTTTCGTCAGGGTTCGTGCGTGATGCCGCCGGTGTCTCCGTCCGGCCGGGGGCGGACTGCGATCCGTACCGTGCCGCCGTCCTGCGGCTCCAACGCGACCGCGTGGAAGGCGCCGTCACGGCCGCCGATGGCGTCCGGCTCGAACGCGGCGGCCGGGAGCTCCAGCGAGCCGCCGTGGTGCATGAGGATCGCGAGCAGCATCGCGTGCGACATGTCCTCGGGGGTGGTCACCGGTCGCCCCTCTCGCGATTCTCCTCGCGGCTCAGGGCCTCCGGCTGAGTACGCGGAGCGTGCTCGTACCAGGGGAACGGCCGGGTGCTGTCGGCCGCCGTGAAGACCTCGATGGCGGCGCCGTCCGGGGCGTCCGGCAGGGGGTAGACCCTGCCGCCGTCGAGGGACGCCAGGAGTCGGGCGCCGTGGTGGGCGCATCCGTCCGCCCCGGCGCCCTGGCGGTCGAGGACGGTCACGACGGGCGGTCCGTCGCAGGGGGTCGGGTCCTCGGTGTGGGCGGCGGGGCAGCGCTCCCGGCGGTGGGTGACCTCTCCGAACGTGTAGGTCGTGGCGCCGTCCGGCATCCCGTCGCGGAGGGCTTGCGCGGGGGTGGGGTCGGTGTCGGCCGACCAGATGCCCACGGTCATCGGCCCCCAGTAGTCGCGGGCCAGTCGCGTCTCCTGGGCGATCTCCTCTGCGATGGCCCGGGGGTCCGGGGCGGTGGGGGTGGTGCCGGAGCGGAGGCTCTGGCGGTCGGGGTCGGGGTCGTCGGTGCGGAGCACGAGGAAGGCACAGCGGTCGGTCATGGTCGTCTCCTGCGGTCGGCTGGTGATCGGGAGCCAGGGGGCGGGGGAGTCGGTGGTCGGTGCCGATGGTCGGTAGGTCACGCGGCGTCCCCCAGTGCGATCTCGGTCTGTCCCTCGATGGGGCGCGGTGCCTCGGTGTCGAGTCGTGCGTACACCCGCTGCACCTGGCTGGCTGCGCGGGTGGACACCCGGGCCGCCTCCCGGATGCTCAGGCCGTCCCGCCACGCTTGCTCGATGGCGGCGCGGGCCGCCTCGGTGCCGAGTCGGGGGCGCGGGGGGACAGTCGGGATTTGGAGGTGTCCCCCGCAGATGACCTGCGGTTCTACCGGCGCCGGCACCGCCGCCGGACGGGGGGTGGGGGACACCGGGGTGTCCACCTCGGCGGGGGCGGTGTCCCGCTCCGGCGCGGGGGTGTCCCCCTCGGCCGCGTCCGCCTCGGCCGTGATGGCTGCCGTCAGGTGCACGGCGAGCGCTGCGGCGAGCGGGGGGACAGCCGAGACGCCGATCACCAGCCACGGGCCGGGGGTCATGTACCGGGTCGCCACGAGGTGGCCGATCGCGTTCAGCAGCACGGAGACGGCGACGCTCACGAGGGTGAGCGTGCGCCCGAGCTGGCGGGCGCCCGGGGCGACTCCGGCCGCGAGCCAGGCGACTCCGGCGACGAGCGCCAGGACGTCGACGGCGACCGGCAGTGCCCAGCGCAGCCACCCCGCCCAGCCGACCGCGTGGCCCAGCTCGGCGAGCGTGGCGGCCGAGGCTGCCATGGCGACGGCCGCCACGATGCCCGCTCCTGCGATGAGTGCAGTCCGGAGGCTCACTTGCGGCCTCCCTTCCGGCGCAGGGCCACGGTGACGCCGATCCCGGCCGGTCCGGCCGCCGCCAGCGCGTGCGCGGTCTTGGCCGCCTGCTCCGCGAGGATCAGCAACATCCCGACCGTGGCCAGCAGGCCCATACTCGCGGCGAAGACGACCAGTCCGCCGATCGTCGCGCGCTCCCAGGTCTCGGGGCTCATGCCGACACCTCCCCGGCCTCCGTGTTGGCCAGCACGTAGCGGCCCTTGCCGACGCGCACCGCGTCTCCGTCGTCCTGGAGCTGCTGGAGCGCGGAGTAGACCTGGCTCTTGCCGCGACCGGTCGCGAGCTGGAGCTGCGCGGGCGTGGTCCCCGCGGTTCCCGCCTCGGCCAGCGCAGCGCGAACCGCGTCGGCCACCGGCACATCGGCCGGCACCGGCTCCGGCTCCGGCTCCTTGGTGAGCGAGAGCGGCGGCGCCAGCTCGAAATCCGCCTCGGCCTGCGCGGGGATGCGCGGTGGCGTACTCGGCATCGGGGGCACTGTCGGCACCGGCGGTGCCGCAGGCGCGGCCGGGGCAGGCGCGGCCGGGGCAGCGATCCGGCGGAACGCGGTCTCGTCCAGCCACACCGCGCGGGTCTCCTCCGGCTCGTCGTGGTCGTCGTCCAGCAGCAGCAGCCAGCCCTTGCCCGGCAGCCGGTGCGGCGTCCAGCCCTCCTTGGCCAAGTCCTCGAACACGACGCGCGACTCCGAGGCGCGGCGCATCTTGAGCGCGATCACGGCGCTCATCTGCGAGCGCAGCTCGGTCGGCAGGTTGGACGACTTGGGGAACTGCGTCGCCCACCACAGGTAGACGCCGAACGCTCGGGCCTGTTCCAGGAAGGTGAAGAACCGCGCCAGCTCGTCCTCGCTCAGCGCCCGGATGAGCGCGGCGCCCTCGTCCACCATCACGATCCGGTCGGGGTTCTCCGGCGACGTCGGCCACGTGCTCGTGCCCCGGCGGCGCATCACGTCCGCCCGGCGCGGCAGCTCGACATCCATCCACCAGTCGAGCCGCTGACGGGCTTCGTCCGCCGTGGTGATCCGCACGGCCGCCTTGCCCTCGTAGTGCTGGGACTCGGTGCCCTGCTTGAGGTCCCAGACCTCCAGCTCACCGTCCGCCGCCAGGACCACGGGGGCGGACAGCACCCGCTGCACGCTCGACTTGCCCGAGCCCGAGGCGCCCACGATGAGGATGCGCTGCTGGAGGTCGATCTCCGTCCACTCCCCGAAGGGGTTCATGGACAGCGACGCCGCGTCGGTCATGGACACCGGGCCGGTCGGCTCCGGCCACTTCACCGGCCGCGCCAGCGGGTTCCGCACCGTGATCCGCACGGTGGCCTTGTTCGCCTTGTCCGCGCCCTCGATGCGGATGGCACCCCGGCGCGTGCCCAGCCCGGTCTCCAGGTCCTTCACGCGGGCGTTGAGCGTCTCCAGCGTGAGCGACCCGCCGAGGGTGACCCGCACGTCCACGCCCATCGGCGTACGGCGAATGCGCCCCCGCTTGAGCCCGACGAGCTTCCGCGCCTCGGTCATCTCACGCCAGCGCTCCGGCTGGAGCCGGTAGGCCAGCCGCATCGGCAGCCGCATCCGGGCCGACCACAGCGTGATCCCCACGTAGCGGATCACCGTGCTTGTCATCGTCCGCACGGCCCGCGCAGCAGCCCGGTAGGCCGCCTTCCGGCCGTCCTTGCCGACCATCTTGAACAGCAGCAGCGACCCCAGCACGAGCAGCACCGCAGTGCCTTTCGGGCCAAGTTGCTCCAGCAGCCAGCCAACGGAATCGGACACATCCATCTGCCGGGTAGCGTCTCCGGCAGCGTTCTGAACGATCACTTCGTGTGCCTCTCGTTCGGAGCGTCAGGGCCGTGTCCGGGGGGCAATCCCGGATGCGGCCCGCTTTCGTTGTGATCTACGTACAGTCACCTTCCGATCGGAACTTCCGAAGCCCGGACTCCTCGCGCGCATAA
>NZ_JBIAGB010000047.1:0-8679 GCF_042869575.1 Streptomyces sp. NPDC006925 | reverse complement strand
AGATCACCACGCCAACGACGAGGGGCTCTGCCGCGTCACCACCCTCGCTGACCAGCCCATTTCACCTCTACAGCACAGGATGAAAGAGGTTCAGTGATGGCCGGGAGGAGTTCATCCTCGGCAAGCTCCTCGAGATCGCCATCTCCTGTGGCGTTCTGCTGGTCGGAAGCACGGTCGGCATCACGGCCTTTCTCCTTGCGGGAACCCCGGATCGGCGCCGCCACTTCACCCGGCGTCTGTTGGGGCCACTGAAGTCCATGCTGGCGCTTGCTGCAGGCCCGGCAGTGTTCTGGCTGTCCGTGACGACACTCAAGGGTGACCTGGTCGGCGAGCCGGAATTGGTTGCCTTCTTTTCCTCGATCACTGGTCCCGGGATCATCTGTTCCTTGCTGAGCCTGCTGGTCCTTGTCCTCGGGGCACTCGTCGCCGTGGTCCTGCTGATCGTCTCGTCCCTCTACACGATCGTTGCGGCCTACAGCTGCGTCAGCTCATGCTTCCGCGCTGCGGACGTCCACCAGCTGCTCCCGGCGCTGCTCTCACCTTTGCTGGTCTGGTCGCTCTTCGTCTTCCAGGTCTTCGACGGCCCCGATGTCGCCGCGCCTTGGGAGGTGCTGTACGCGTTTCTCCTCGGCGGCCCGCTGACGGTGACCGCATTGTCAGTCTGGGAGGTACGGCGCCTGCGCAGCCGCTACGGCATAACCCTGCGCACCGCGCTGGGTCGCTGAGCGCGGCGGACCGTATTACCAAGAAGCTCTCTCGGCGCACAGCAACCTCGATTGAGGGTATCCAGCTTCTCTGCGTGTCCTGCAGATCGACTAGAAGACTGATGAAGATCTTGCTGAGGGGTTGTCCGGCCGGAGGCCGGGCGGCCCCTCAGGTCATCCGGTGGCCATGCCGAGGTGCCAGGTGTGGTTGGTGCGGGTGAGGCCGAGGTTGATCAGGCGGCGGAGGTTGAGGGCGGCTGCCCGGTGGTGGAGCCAGGTGTTGTTCTGGATGGTGCCGCGGTAACGCAGGCGCCGGTTGCCCCGGTGGACAAGCCAGGCGACAGCTCGTTCAACGGGTGGCCGCCAGCGGCGGTAGGTGTCCTGCCAGCCGGAGTCGGTGGCGGCTTGGCGGCGGGCATCGGCCATCAGATCGTGGTGGGGCCGGATCGTGACGATGCGGTCGGCCCTGGCCCTGGTGCACCGATTCCGCAGTTCGCAGCCGACGCACTGCTCTGCTGTGAAGACGGCTTTCCGCTGGTGGCGCATGCCGGAAGGCGGCCGTAGTTCAGCGGTTCGTCCCCGCGGGCAGACCACTGTGTTCCCCGTGGTGTCGATGGCGAAGTCGTCCACGGTGAACCCGCCAGGGACGATTGGCCGCAGCGGAGCGGGCTTGAGGAACAGCCGGTGCCCGGCCGCCGTGAGAGCGGCCCGGGCCTCTGTGGTGCAGTAGGCGGTGTCACCCAGGACGTCGAGCGGACCGTCTTCGTCGGCCAGCAGGCCGAGCCCGATGACCGCTTCGTGGTGGGCCGGCCCTGCCCCGGGGTGAGCTCGACGGCGGTGACCAGCCCGGTCTCCGGCTCCATGGCCAGGTGGGCCTTGAAACCGTCCTGGTAGTGGGAACGGGTCTTGTGGACATGCCGGCTGTCGGGGTCAACGGTGGAGACCACCCGCTCGGACGCGGTGCCCCGGCTGATCCTCCAGCGGCCGTCCTGCCCGTCCGAGCCGTCCGCGGGCTCGACGTCCTGGCCCGCGACCAGGGCCAGCAGCCCGACCGCGTTCGCCGCCTTCTCCCCGAGATCCTGGTTGGGCAGATGCCCCAGGAGCCGCAGGGCGTCGCCGACGAGAGCGTCGGCCAGGGCGGCTCGGGCCTCCTCATCGTTCCAGGCGATCCGCGGTTTGCCCGGCGACGAGTAGTCGTGCGCGGTGCACTGCCTGGCCGCGACGTCGGACGCTCCGGGAACTTCGCGGATCACCGCCCGGATCGCGGACACCAGCTGGGTGATGGTGTCCTGGGTGGCCACCGCATCGTCCAGCACGGTGGAATCCAGTGCCCTGCGCTGCTTGCCCTTGAGCACGCCGGTGGCCCGTACGACCTCCCGCACCGCGTCGAAGATCCGGTGCGGACGGGCAGAGCGGGCCAGCCGCCGCCGGAAGTACGACAGCAGCGACGGATCGAACGCCGTGTCATGCAGGCCCAGCCCGCACGCGGCCTTCCAGCGCAGGTCACACCGCAATTCCTGAACAGTCTCGAAGTCCGACAAGCCGTGCAGGGACTGCAGCACCACCGCCGCGGCCAGAACCTGCGGCGGCATACTGGGCCGCCCGTTCGCCGACGGATACATGTCCGCGAACATCTCCGCCGGGAACAACACCGCACGATGTTCCGCCAGGAACGCGAAGACACTCCCCGCCGGGATCAACTCCCGACACAGCTCCCACACGTCCGGCCCGATCGTCTCCCCGGCCCACTCCCCTTGAACCACCACACAAGTCTGGCCCCACCGCTGACGCGGAGGGGCCAGAACCCGAGATCTTCATCAGTCTTCTAGGGCATGTCTCTTCGGTTTTGCGGCTCGTGCCACCGATGAGTGTGGTGGGTGCTGCGGTCTATCCCCTCAGTGGCCATGCCGGTAGGCGGTCACGCTGCACATGGGGGCGAGTAGCCGCTATGCGACGAGGAGTAACGTGATCACCATTGCCGGGAAGCTGTGGTGGACGCAACGGCCCGCGACGCCTATCTGGCCGGATACTCGAAGGCCGTCGAGTAGGCCCGGGCTGCCGCCGGGTGCCTGAATTTTACTCTGTCGGCCGACCCGATCGAGCCGGACCGGATCAACGTCTACGAACGATGGGAGAGCGAGGAGGATCTCGCCCGCTTCCGTGGCGACGCTCCGGAACCCGGGCAGGCGGCTCAGAACCGTGACGCCGAGGTGGGCAAGTACCGGATCTCAGGTGTTGAGGCCCCGTAGCCCGTGCCTCCTCCCATCAGGATCGGGACCAGATGAGGAGCGCGGCGGCGGACATCACCCACCGCGCTGCCGCACCCCCACCTTCCCAGACCCCGCTGCCGACCAGCGCTGACATCGCACAGAGTCCGACCCGGACCGCCCCGGCCCTCGGCCTCCGACAACGGCGCGGCCGCGCGCTGATCGCTGGCGACGCCTGAGTTCTCACTGGCCGAGAGGCGTCCGTCGGCGATCGGGGCTAGCCTGAAAGGGCAAGATCGGGTGGATTGGCAGCATTATGGGAAAATTCGTCCAGTTTGAAATCGATGTCGAGAATCTGACCCTGAATCTGCGGGAGCAGATCCGACGGGCACGGTTGTGTGTGACCGACGAGTTCCCCACACCGCTGGGCCGGCTCGTGGTGTCCGGGATGGAGTGGCTCGGTGGCTGGGTACGGGCGGATCTTGCCGAGAACAAGATCATCAGTGTTCGGGAACCCTTCAATGACGAGCCCATCATCAACTATCTACCGGGCAGGCGGGTTGACCTCGTCCAGGCGGTCCACGTGTCGCTATCGTCCCTCGAACAACTCAAACAGGCCGGGACGGGACGGCCGGACGTTGCTCAGGCGCTCCACCTGCGGCTGGTCTTCACACTCCGGATCCACGCCTTCGAGGACGACGTCTCGCTCGTCATCAGCGGTCACGACATCGAGGGGCTCCCGGAGGGCGTACCCGGGGTCCATCAGCTCCGAGCGCAGCTTCTGAAGCAGATTCCGAGGAGGTCCGTCCCTCTGGACCTCGGCGAGTTCAGCACCCTGGGTGGGAAGCCCCGGGTCGCCAACGCCGACGTGGTGGCGGTCGTGGACAACGACATGGGCCATGCCGAGGGCAGCCAGTACCCCGAGCCGGTGGGGCCGGGCCGGTCCCGTATCGCGATCCGGGTCGAGTTGGGCAACTACCCCACCAGCGCGGACCAGTGGGACGCTTTCTTCAAGGCGGCCGACTCCGCGATGTACCGTGCCCCAGGGCTGGGCGGGTTCTTCCCCTCGCCACGAGGATGGACTGTGTTCTGCGACGAGTGGTTCTTGGTCGCTTCCACGGTCCGGGCTGTGGAGCAGGAGCTCAAGAAGTCCGGCAAGTTCCAACTCCAGGGCGGCATCGCGGCAACCTGGTCGGCATCGGACGAACGCCCGCTGATGCATCTCAGCTTCTACGGCAAGGCCCTCGACATCTGCGGTCCGGCGGGCTCGATGCGCCTGAAAGTGGGCATCCCGATCCGGCTCTCCGTACCGCCGCCCACCGATGAGCCGCCCGGGCACCAGCCGGGCAGTGTGCAGCGGCACGTGCGTATCAATTACGACAAGAATGACCTCGACACGGCCAAGTGCGTCCTCTTCATGGGGGCGGTGTGGCCGTATCTCGGGCCGAAGCTGATGTCGGATGAGGCACTAGGATGGTCGGAGCTCGCCCTGTCATTCGCCCTGCCGCCGTTGATCACCTTCTACTCCCTGAAGGAATTGAACAAGGGCGGCCGGGCGCCCGGAGCCGGGGCGAACTGCGTCCGGACCGCCCCGGACAAGGACGAGTTCATCTGCACGAAACCCTTCGGCGCCGGGGAACTGGGGCTCGACGGCGGCCTTCCTCAGCTGCGCGATCTGCGCAGCCGTGCGGACGGGCTGTTGCTGATGGGCGACGTCCACTGGACGCGGCGACTGGGCCGGGGGCTTCGACTCGCCTCGGTCGAGAGCAACGGCTTCGAGCTGAAGAACCCCCCGGGTCTCCCCTGCACCCAGGCAGGCTCGACCGGACTGGCCCTGGTCCGGCAGCATCCCGACTGGTTCGTGCGATACGAGGCAGGGGTCAGCTTCGACTTCGAGCCCGAACCGCTGAGCTCCGATAATCAGTCGAAGCCCGTCGGAACGAACCCGAACGACATCATCCCAGCCCACATCTGCACCGCGCGCATACGCCCGGAGGATGACCCGCTGGGCGTCTTCACCCCCTACCTCAGTTGGAGCGATACCGGCTCCACCGCCTCGGTCGGCGTGGATGTGCCCGTCTCCTCCATTCCGGATGCCTACTTCACCGACGAGTACCACTATCCGTGCCGGGTCCTGATCTTCACCTCGGACGGCGTCCGGCTGGTCACGCTGCCCCCTATCGACAAGGCCCCGGACGACGAGATCGCCTCGCTCGCGACGGCCGGATGGGCGAAGCGGGTGAACGACTGCTACCTGCGGTACCAGAAGAAGAACCCGAAATGGATCATCGATCCTCCGGACCGCTACTCGGAGCGCCATCACTGGGCCATGCGGGTCACCCAGCTCAAGGCCGGTGAGGAGGTACGCCTTCAGGACCGTGTCGGGCGGACCGTCGCCGCCGCGCACGCGGATGGCCAGGGAGAGGCACGACTTGGGGTGCTGCTTGAGCCACAGGCATACGACGGTCAGCTCGCCCTCCGCCGTGGCCGGGACATCGAGGCAGGCGCCGTACAGCAGGTGCACACGCCCACCGACATCAAGCAGACCCAACTGCTCCTGCGGTCGGAACTGCTGTGCCCGGACGGCCCGGTCGAGGTGACCTCGCTAGCCGTCGGCGACCGGCCCGCGATCGCGGTTCTCACCCCCTCGGGAGTCGACCTCTACGGACTCGGCCAAGTCCACCGGCCCGACCTGCTGTCCAGCACGCCGCTCGCGGGCCTTGCCGGAATTCTGGGCACCCAGGACCAGATCGTCGCATGGGGCACCGAAGGGCTCTTCGCGCTCCACCTCGACGGGGAGGCCGGACAGGCGGAGGAAATCCGGGTCGAGCAGCTCTCGGACGGTCCTGTGGACGGGGTCGCCGAGTTCGGGTCTGAAGTCTTCGTCCTGCAGCAGGGCCAGGTCAACGTTCGGGTCGATGACCGTATCGAACCCGTACTCGACGTGCCCGGCGCGCATCTGCTCGCCGCCACCGCCCGGCACCTGCTACTCGGCTCCGCAGACGCCGTGACCCTCTACGAACGGCCCTCGGACTACCGCTGGCCGCTGCGGGCAGCGGCGGAACGCTCGTTCGAGCACCTTTCGGCGATCCACACCTCGGACGTGCTCGCCGACGACAGTAGCCAATTCCTGCTGGAGAACAGCTCACGGAGCGAGCTCATCGATGCTTCGCAGCCGCAATCTCCGGTCGTGGTCGGCACGTACGAGCAGGTCCCGGAGCTGGCTACGTTCAGCAGCTACCGCGATGTCGTCGTCGAGCGTGATCCGACAGCCAACGCCGTCCGCCTGTACACGGTGGGCGCGACCGTCTCGTTGTGACAGCGAGCCTGGCTGCGAAGGCCACGGCTGCTCAACTCGATGTCGCCGCCTGTGCTCTCCTCCCTGCGTGATGGGACGGCGCTGCGGGGTGTGACGGTGATACTGGTGATGTCTTCGCCGTCCGCGTTCCTGGGGTACCGGCCGACAGGTAGCAGGCCCTGGTGGCGGTAGGTGCGGACGGTGTCGGAGCTCACGTTCACCAGGCCGGCTCTTCCGTACGCGCCCCGGCGGGCCGCAGCACGCAGCGGTCAGACCAGGGTCCGCCAGTACGTCCAGAACCGGGTCGCGGTGAGCATCACGATGCCCAGGTACCACGTAACAGGAACGACCCAGTGGAACTCCAGCAGCCGTGGATCCATGACTCCCCCCGTCCGTGCGCGCGGAGCCCCTCGCCAGACGATGCACACGCTGTCATCACCCTACTGGCCGGGACTGACAGCGCCATTGCTGACCAACAGACAGCACCGATTCGCCTTGCTTGATCTGATCGGGTGGCTGCCTCATGCCGCTGGTCGACCCGGGCAGCCAGTGGGTCCAGTCCGAGTACGCCACCTCCGTCGGCTTCGCCGTCTGAGCAACGGACCACGAGAAGGGGGGAGTGTGGAGATGGCGAGGATGACCCCGATTGCGGGGAACGTGTATGCGGTTCCGGGCTGCTGGGCACCTGCTACGGGCGGTTCATTCTCCGCTCTGCTCACCTGCTACCGAGCCACCGGTGTTCCGGTCTGACTGAACCTTTTTCATCCTGAATAGTCGCAGGTCAGTAGTACGTGGATGGCTTGGACGGTGCGGCTGATGCGGCGGGTGGAGGGGCGTGCTCTGCGCATGATGTGCAAGGACTTGAGCCGGGCGAAGGCGCGTTCGCCGGGGGCTCGGAGCCGGGCGTGGTCGCGGTTGAACTGCTGGTAGTGCTCGGGTTGTTCGCTGTGGTGGTAGTAGGGGGTGCGGAAGGTGGCGCCGGCACCCTGGTAGGCGTGGTCCGCCAGCACGAGGATCTGCCGGGTCTGGCAGGCCTGGACGATGCCGTGGGCGCGGGCCGAGGTCAGGTCATGTGTGCGGCCGGGTGTCGCGCGGGAGAACCACACTGGTGTGCCGTCAGGGCGGGCGATGACCTGGACGTTCATGCCGTGCTTCTTGTGTTTCTGCGAGTGGTACGGCTGATCGGCGCGGACGCGGTCGGTGGGGATCAGCGTGCCGTCAACGATGACGTGGTCGCCCTCACCGAGGCCGGTGAGGGCTTCATGGAGGCCTGGGGCCCAGGAGGCCAGCACCTCCAGGCCCTCGTCCACGTAGCGCCAGGCGGTGGCCTGCGATATCGCGAACCCGGCGCCGAGCTGGGCGAACGTCTCGTTCTTACGCAGGTGGACCAGCGTGAGCAGCGCCTGGTCGAAGCAGCCGAGCTTGCGCCAGCGGGTGTTACGCGCGCGACGGTGCTCGTACAGCAGCCAGGCAACGTGCTCAACGAGCTCATGCGGGACGTCGAGCATGGCAGGATACGGAACCAACAGGGCCCCTTCGGTCGCCGGTGTGCTGAGTGGAATCACCACGCCAACGACGAGGGGCCCTGCCTCGTCACCACACTCACTGACCAGGCCTTTTCACCCACCAGTACAGGATGAAAGAGGTTCAGTGAGACCCCCGTCCGCATGCGTTTCGGCCGCTGTTTGTGGCAGCAAGGCGAAGGCGATACCCGACGGCACCCCCTGACGCTTGTCGCTGACGAGGGCCAGCCAGATCTTCCCCTCGGCTTTGCGGCGATCAACCAGCCCCAGCTCGCACGCACCATTGAGAGGACCGTCGCCAACGCCAAGGCGCTCGACCTGCTCGTGGAGCAGCTTCGCTCTCAAGGAGTCCTGACCGAAGAGGTCGCCGCCAACATGAAAGCTGCCGCACTTCCACACGACCTCACGCCCCGCGAAAACCGTGAGTTCTGCCGCACAAGCAAGATTGATGAGTACTGGCGCTGAGCTCCTGCCAGCGGCTAGTGACGTTGAGTAAGCAGCCGCTGGACCGCCTCAGGAGCCCCTTTCCAGGCCATCACCGCCGACAGGGAGAGTTGCTCAGCCCCAGGGCTTACACGCACTCCAGCGCCATGCCGCAGTCCCGGGACAGCGAAGGACCCCGGGCCGCGCACAGCGCTCGGGGCCCGTCCGACAGCCTTACGCCGCCGCCGACTTCAGTCCGAGGGCGGCGGGCCCGGCCTGGTCGTAGCGGTCCTGGAAAGGAACGAGATGACGTTCTCCGCCTCTGCGAAGGCACGGTTGCGGGCGTGCCGTCGTACGGCTTCCTGCACACCCTGTTCTTCCTCGGGTGCGGTCATGCTGCTTCTCCCTCTGCCGCCCACTCCAGCCCAAGGTTGGCGAGTGTGGTGAGTTTGCCGGCGGACAGTTTGGTCCGGCGGGTCTTGTGGTTGGACAGGAACACCCCGAGCTTGACCTCAGTCCCGTCC
>NZ_JBIAGB010000046.1:0-15843 GCF_042869575.1 Streptomyces sp. NPDC006925 | reverse complement strand
GAAGGGAGCCGCACCCCGCGAAGGGAGCCGCACCCCGCGAAGGGAGCCGCACCCCGCGAAGGGAGCCGCACCCCGCGAAGGGAGCCGCACCCCGCGAAGGGAGCCGCACCCCGCGAAGGGAGCCGCACCCCGCGAAGGGAGCCGCACCCCGCGAAGGGAGCCGCACCCCGCAGAGGGGGGGCGCCCCCGCGAGGGGGCGCCCGGCTTCAGGAGGGGCGGAGGCGGTCCGCGAGGGCCTGGACGCCCGCGTAGGCGCGGGCCGCGAGGCCGCCGCCGAAGGTGACCCGCGCGGCACCGGCGGCGGCCAGCTCCGCGGCGCGGGGTCCGTCTTCCTCGGCCAGCGCGTTGACCGGCACCGGCAGCGTGCGGGCGAGGACCGCGAGGTCCTCCGTCGGCGCGCCGATCGGATACACCCCGTCCGCGCCCGCCGCGACGTAGGCGCTGCCCCGTGCCAGCGCCTCCGCGAGCGGCTCCTCCGCGCCCCGGATGTAGACGTCGATCCGTGCGTTCAGGAAGGGTGCGGAGCCCAGTGCGGCCCGTACGTCCGCCAGGAAGCCGGCCTGCTCCCCGGCAGGCAGCAGTGCTCCGTCCGCCGAGTCCTCCAGGTTGCAGCCGACAGCTCCGGCCGTCCGGAGGCGCGCGGCGATCTCGGCCGGGGGCAGTCCGTATCCCCGTTCGATGTCCGCGCTCACCGGGATGGTGACGGCGCGGGTGATCCGGGCGACGGCGGCGAACATCTCGTCGGCGGGGCACGCGCCGTCCTCGTATCCGAGCGAGGCCGCCACCCCGGCGCTGGGGGTGGCCAGCGCGGAGAACCCCGCCTGGGCGAAGATCCGGGCGGAGGCCGGATCCCAGGCGCCGGGCAGCACCAGCGCCTCGCCCGGCTTCCGGTCGCGGTGCAGCCGGCGGAACCGGGCAGCGGCATCCGCGTCGTCCGCGGTGGCCATCAGGCGGCCCGGCCGCCGTCCCGCAGGCTCTGCGGAAGGCCCCGCACGGTCACGTTGAACCGGTTCCAGGCGTTGATGGCCACGATCTGGCCGATGAGCGCCGCGAGTTCGGCCTCCTCGAAGTGCGCGGCGGCCCGCTCCCACACCTCGTCCGGCACGAAGCCGTCCGTCAGCTCGGTGACGGCCTCCGTCAGGGCGAGTGCGGCCCGCTCCCGCTCGGTGAACAGGTCGCCGCTCTCCTCCCAGGCGGCGAGCAGGTCCAGCCGCAGCTGCGACTCGCCCGCCTTGCGCGCGTCGGCCAGATGCATGTCCAGGCAGTAGGCGCAGCGGTTGATCTGCGAGGCGCGGATCTTGACCAGCTCGCCGATCACGGGTTCGAGTCCCGCCGCCGACGCGGCCTCCTGGAAGGCGTACATGCCCTTCATCATCCGGGGGGCGGTCTGCCAGATGTCCATCCGCGGTGTGGTCGTCATGACTGCGAGCCTATGCGGAAGTGGTTCAGGTGTATGGTCCACTTCCATGGCAGATTCGTGGGCCAATTCCACTTCCGGGGCCGGCTCCCGCGCATCTCGGGCATCCCGCGCGACCCGCACCGGCAGCGACCTCCACCTGGACCTGGCCCTCGGTCCGACCGGCGATTCCGGCACGCACCGGCCCCGCGCCGCCCTGCTGGCCGCCCTCCGCGACGCGGTCCGCAGCGGACGGCTCACCCCGGGCACCCGGCTGCCGTCCTCCCGCGCGCTCGCCGCCGACCTCGGACTGGCCCGCAACACGGTCGCCGCCGCGTACGCCGAACTCGTCGCGGAGGGGTGGCTGTCGGCGCGGCAGGGGTCGGGCACCCGGGTGGCCGAGCGCGCGGAGCCGCTGCCGCCCGGCCGGCGCACCCCGCCCCGGCCCGGCGGCGCCGAAAGCGGTGTGCTCTCGCGGTACCGGCGCTGGGCTGAGTGCCCCCGGCACGATCTGCGCACCGGGGCGCCGGATGTCTCGGCGTTCCCGCGCTCGGCCTGGCTGGCCTCGGCGCGCCGCGCGCTGACCGCCGCGCCCGCGGCCGCCTTCTCGCACGGCGATCCGCGCGGCACCGCGGAGCTGCGGCGGGCCCTCGCCGACTACCTGGCCCGGTCCCGCGGGGTGCGCGCGGCGCCGGAACGCATCGTGGTGTGCGCCGGCTTCGGGCAGGGGCTGGCGCTGCTGGCCCGCGCGGTGCCGGGGGAGCTGGCCGTCGAGGAGTACGGGCTGCCCTTCCACCGCGAACTGCTGGAGTCCGCCCCGGGCCGCACCCGTCCGCTGCCGGTGGACGCGCACGGCGCACGCACCCCGCTGCTGGACTCCGAGCCGCGCTTCGCCGGCGTCCGCGCCGTGCTGCTGACCCCCGCGCACCAGTACCCGGTCGGCGTCCCGCTGCATCCGGACCGCAGGGCGGCGGTCGTGGACTGGGCCGGGCGGACCGGCGGGCTGGTGCTGGAGGACGACTACGACGGCGAGTTCCGGTACGACAGGGAACCCGTGGGGGCTTTGCAGGGGCTCGACCCCGACCGGGTCGTCCACCTGGGCACCGCCAGCAAGGCCCTGGCGCCGGCTCTGCGGCTGGCCTGGATGGTGCTGCCCGACCACCTCGTGGAGGCGGTGCTGGCGGCGAAGACGCCTGCGGAGTGGACCACCGGCGCCCTCGACCAGCTCACGCTCGCCGACTTCCTGGAACGCGGCGCCTACGACCGGCACGTACGCGCCATGCGGCAGCGCTACCGCGCACGCCGCGACCGACTCGTCGCCCAACTGGCCGCCCGCGTCCCCGAGGTACGCGCGACCGGTATCGCCGCGGGCCTGCACGCCCTCCTCCGCCTGCCGCCGGGCACGACGGAAGCGGACGCCCTGCGGGCGCTGCACCGCGCCGGGGTCGCCCTCGACCCGCTGTCCGCCTTCCGGCACCCGGCGGCTCCCGCCCAGCCGCCGCCGGACCCGGCGCTGGTGGTCGGCTACGGCACCCCGCCCGAACACGCCTGCACCGCCGCGCTGGACGCCCTGTGCGGGGCGCTGGCGCGCGGGTCGGGCGGGCCGTAGGAGCGCCGCAGGTGGCGGCCCTGCCCGTCGGGCAGTCACGAAGTTCCGTGCCTCCCGGTGCAGTTCGGGCCGTCTGCGGTGTCGGGGATGAGAGTCGGCTCCGACGGTCTTCACTGTCTGTGCACACTCTTGACGCACACGTGTAGATGATGTTGTGTTCCCGACAAGATTTCAGCTGACCGGGAGGAGTTCGAACGTGCTCAGGAGACGAGTGGCCCGTGCATTCGCTGTGTCATGTGCCGCTGTGGGGCTGGTCATCGGGGTGACCGGGTCGGCCGCCGCCGGGGACACGTACAACATCTTGAGCGACATCGACGGCCACCAGGTCGGCTACATGGCACACCTGGACCCCGACCCGGACACGTTCAAGATCTGCGACACGCAGAAGGACGGCTACGGCGTCACCGGGAGGCTCTACATCGACCAGGGGCCGTGGGCGCTGATGGGCACCGTCGACGACGGCGGGGACGCGGGGTGCGACTACATGAAGCGCGAGATCACCCACCCGTGGACGTACAAGATGGTGATCTGCTGGAACGGCCCCGGCAACATCTGCCACACCACGACGTTCAAGGAGTGACCCAGCGGGTCACCCGCGACGCACAGGGCGCCGCCGCCCGGAGGGCCGGGCGGCGGCGCCGTGCCGTGCGGGCCGTGTCGGCCGCGGCAGCCGCGGCGGCGGGTTCAGCCCGCGAGTACCGACCTGAGCTGGTCCAGGCCCCAGTCCAGGTCCTCCCTGGAGATGCACAGCGGCGGGGCCAGCCGGATGGTGGAGCCGTGGGTGTCCTTGGCCAGCACCCCGCGGGCCAGCAGCCGTTCGGAGATCTCGCGGCCGGTGCCGTACGACGGATCGATGTCGACCCCCGCCCACAGGCCGCGGCCGCGGACCTCGCGGACCGCGGTGGTCGGGAGCAGGCGCAGTTCCCGGTGCAGGTGCTCGCCCAGGTCCTTGGCGCGCTGCTGGTACTCGCCGCTGCGCAGCATCTCCAGGACCTCCAGCGCCACCGCGCAGGCCAGCGGGTTGCCGCCGAACGTCGAGCCGTGCTCGCCGGGGCGGAAGACGCCCAGCACCTCGCGGGTGGAGACGACGGCCGAGACGGGCACCACGCCGCCGCCCAGCGCCTTGCCCAGCACGTACATGTCGGGGACGACGCCCTCCTGCTCGCAGGCGAAGGTGGCGCCGGTGCGGCCGAGGCCGGACTGGATCTCGTCGGCGATGAACAGCACCCCGCGGGAGCGGGTCAGCTCGCGGACCCCGGCGAGGTACCCGGGCGGGGGCTCCAGGACGCCCGCCTCGCCCTGGATGGGCTCCAGGAGGACGGCCACGGTGTGCGCGTCGACGGCCTCCTCCAGCGCCGCGAGATCGCCGTAGGGGACGATCTCGAAGCCCGGCGTGTACGGCCCGTAGTCGGCCCGGGCCTCCTCGTCGGTGGAGAAACTGATGATCGTCGTGGTGCGGCCGTGGAAGTTGTTGTCGGCGACGACGATCTTCGCCTGCCCGTCGGGGACCCCCTTGACCTGGTAGCCCCACTTGCGCGCCGTCTTGACCGCGGTCTCCACCGCCTCGGCGCCGGTGTTCATGGGCAGCACCATCTCCATGCCGCACAGCTCCGCGAGCTGCGCGGCGAAGTCCGCGAAGCGGTCGTTGTGGAAGGCGCGCGAGGTGAGGGTGGCCCGGTCGAGCTGGGCCTTGGCCGCCTCGATCAGGCGCGGGTTGCGGTGGCCGAAGTTCAACGCCGAGTAACCGGCCAGCATGTCGAGATAGCGGCGCCCTTCGACGTCGGTCACCCACGCGCCGTCAGCGGTGGCGATGACGACAGGGAGCGGATGGTAGTTGTGCGCGCTGTGAGCCTCCGCTGTGGCGATGCTCTGCGCGCTCGAGGCGCTTGAGAGGGTGGGCTGCGTCGACATCGTCGTCTCCGTTCCTCCGTGCATACCGGCGTACCTGCCCGGTGGGGCCGCACCTTTCTATCGTCCCTCGGCAGGCGGTGGGTGCGGGAGCGCCCGATCGGTTCCTCCGCGCGCCCCCGCCCGGGCCGTGAGCCCCCGTGCCTCCGTGCCGGGCCCGCGTGCTCCCGCGGACCGTTCCCGTGCCCCAGGTCACCCGGGACGGGGGCATCGGCTGGTCCGGACACCTGAGAGAATGGCGGCATGGTCAATGATCGTCCTCGTGTGCTGTCCGGTATCCAGCCCACTGCCGGTTCGTTCCATCTCGGCAACTACCTCGGTGCCGTGCGCCAGTGGGTGGCCCTCCAGGAGACTCACGACGCCTTCTACATGGTCGTCGACCTGCACGCCCTGACGATCCCCAAGGACCCGGCCGACCTGCGCGACAATTCGCGGCTGGCCGCGGCGCAGCTGCTGGCCGCCGGGCTGGACCCGCAGCGGTGCACCCTCTTCCTGCAGAGCCACGTTCCCGAGCACACCCAGCTGAGCTGGATCGTGGAGTGCCTCACCGGGTTCGGCGAGGCCGCGCGCATGACGCAGTTCAAGGACAAGTCGGCCAAGCAGGGCACCGACCACACCAGCGTCGGGCTGTTCACCTACCCCGCGCTGATGGTCGCGGACATCCTGGTCTACCAGGCCCACCAGGTCCCGGTCGGCGAGGACCAGCGCCAGCACCTGGAGCTGACCCGCACCATCGCCGAGCGCTTCAACGGCCGGTACGGCGCCACCTTCCCCGTCCCCGAGGCGTACATCCTCAAGGAGACGGCGAAGATCTACGACCTCCAGGACCCCGGGGTCAAGATGAGCAAGTCGGCGTCCACCCCCAAGGGCCTCGTCGAGCTGCTGGACGAGCCGAAGACCACCGCGAAGAAGATCAAGAGCGCGGTCACCGACACCGACACCGTCATCCGGTTCGACCAGGACAAGAAGCCCGGCATCAGCAACCTGCTGACGATCTACGCCACGCTCACCGGTTCCGGAATCCAGGAACTGGAGGATAAGTACGCGGGCAAGGGCTACGGTGCGCTGAAGACGGACCTCGCGGAGATCGTCACCGAGTGGGTGACACCTTTCCGCACCCGGACGCAGGAATTCATGGACGACCCGGCGGCGCTGGACAAGATCCTGGCCGACGGCGCGGAGAAAGCCAGGGCCGTGGCGAGCGAGACGCTGCGGACCGTGTACGACAAGGTGGGCCTCGTGCCCGGCAGGCAGTGAAGGGAGAACCTATGGGCGCGGGAGCGAACGTCACCCTCGGCGTATCGCTCGCTGTCCCGGAGCCGTACGGCACGCTGCTCCAGGCACGGCGGGCCTCCTTCGGCGACGCCGCCGCCCATGGCATCCCCACCCACATCACGCTGCTGCCGCCCACCGAGGTGCCCGCCGCGGCCCGGCCGCAGATCGAAGCGCACCTGGCGGCCGTGGCGCTGGCCGGGCAGGCCTTCCCGGTCCGGCTCTCCGGCACGGGCACCTTCCGGCCGCTCTCACCGGTGGTCTTCGTCCAGGTCGTGGAGGGTGCCACGGCCTGTACCCGGCTCCAGGAGCAGGTCCGCGACCCGCAGGGCCCGCTCGACCGGGAGCTGCACTTCCCGTATCACCCGCACGTGACGGTCGCGCACGGCATCCCGGAGCCCGCCATGGACCGCGCCCACCGGGAGCTGGCCGACTTCGAGTGCGCCTGGACGGCCGCCGGGTTCGCCCTCTACGAGCAGGGCGCCGACCAGGTGTGGCGGCTCAAGCGCGAGTTCCCGTTTGCGCAGCACCCGAGCGCCGGCCCGGGCCCCGCCGCCGGCCCCGGCCATCCGCAGGGCCCCGGGGTGGAGGCCGCGCCGACCTTCGAGGTCACCCTCCCGTCCGGAACCTGCCGCCCGCCGTACCAGCGGCGCTCGGCCCGCCCGCCCGCCACGCTCTGACCGCCTCCCCCGGACGGGGAACGCCCGGTAGGGCAGGCCGCTCGCGGCGTGCGGTACGCGATACCGTCCGGTGACGGCTGGAGCGCGCGGGGCTGGGCAGGTGGCTGGTGTGGAAAGACTGACGAAGCTGCCGATCGTGGGCTCGTCCCTCGACCGGCTCCGCGCCACCCGCCTCTGGCGGATCTACGAGCACCTGGACAGCCGGAAGTGGACCCGGCTCGCTGCGGCCATCACCTTCAACAGCTTCCTCGCGCTGTTCCCGATGCTCGCCGTGGGCGCGGCCGTGGCGGCCGCGCTGCTCTCGCACGGCCAGATGACCCGGCTCCAGAACACCCTGACCGAGCAGGTGCCCGGCATCTCCGACCAGCTGGAACTCCAGTCCCTGGTGGACAACGCGGGCACCGTCGGCGGCATCGCGGGCGGACTGCTGCTGCTCACCGGCGGCCGCTGGGTCGGGGTGCTGCGCGAGAGCCTGCGGGCCATGTGGGACCTGGAGGAGGACCCCGGCAACCTCGTCGTGCGCCGCGCGGTCGACGTCGGCATCCTGTTGGGCCTCGGCGTCGTCGGGCTGGTCTCCTTCGGCGGCTCCGCCTTCGCCGTGACCGCCGTCACCCGCGTCGCCGAGCGCCTGGAGCTGGCCGAGGGCGGAGTGGGCACGGTACTGCTGCGCACCGCCGCCTACGCCGCGGCCGTCGCCGCCGACTTTCTGCTGCTGTGGTACGTCCTCACCCTGCTGCCCCGGGTGCGGCCGCCGCGCCGCGCCATGGTGGCGGCCGCCCTCCAGGGCGCGGTCGGCTTCGAACTGCTGAAACTGCTGCTCGGCGGCTACTTGCAGCAGGTCGCCGCCAAGAACCTCTACGGCGCCTTCGGCGTCCCCATCGCGCTGCTGCTGTGGATCAGCTTCATGACCAAGCTGCTGCTCTACTGCGCGGCCTGGACGGCCACGGCCCCGGTGCCCGACGGCGGCCCCGAGGACCGGCAGCCGGTCAGGGACCTGGCCGCGAGCGGCGAGGACTCACCCGACGAGGAGGCCGCCAAGGGCGAGGCCGCCAAGGGCGAGGCCGCCGGGGGCGATGATGCCGCCCCCGGGGGTGACACGGCGCCGGAAGGCGACACGAGCCCCGGCGGCGAAGGCGCCGAGGGCAGCCGTCCCGGCGGCGAGGACGCCGAGGACAGCCAGGCCGCCCCCGGCAGCGACACGGCCACCGGCGAGGAGGAGTCTCCCGCCGGTCCGGACACCGTCGACCAGGACGACCCGGACGCCACCGGTGACGAGGGGTCGGACACCACCGGCGAAGGGAGGTCGGACAGCACCGGCGAAGGGAGGTCGGACAGCACCGGCGACGGCAGTACGGGTCCGGACACCACCGGCGGCCAGGAGACCACCGGTGGTGGCGCCGTCACCCGCGACGACGGCGGGCCAGCTCCGGAAGAGGCCAGCGGCGGTGCACCCCGTACGCCACCAGAGCCAGGACGACCAGAACACCGGCCGTGATCCCCAGCGCGGTGCCGGCACCGCCCGAGGGCTTGTCGGCGGAGTGCGCGGCGGCGCGGGCTCCCGAGCCGCCCGCCTCCCCGTCCTTGCCCGCCGGGGCGCCCCCGCCGTTCGTCGCGCTGCCCGGTGCCGCCAGGAGACCGACCGGCTCGACCTTGCCGTCGGCGTCGAAGCCCCAGTCCAGCAGCTTGGCGGCCTCCTTGTAGACGCTGTGCGCCTCCTTCGCGTCCGGGTGCATCACCGTCACCAGCAGTACCCGGTCGCCGCGCTGCGCGACGCCGGTGAAGGTGTTGCCCGCGTTCGTCGTGAAGCCGTTCTTGACACCCGCGATGCCCGGGTAGGGGTCGACACCGACATCGCCGGTCAGCAGGCGGTTGGTGTTCTGGATCTGGAAGCTCCCGCGCTTGGTCTTCCCGGTCTTCTTGTCCTTCTTCGTCTCGCCGGGGAACTTCGCGGTGGCGGTGGCCGCGTACTCGCGGAACTCCTCGTTCTGCAGTCCGGAGCGCGCGAACAGCGTCAGATCGTAGGCGGAGGAGACCTGGCCCTTGTGGTCGTAGCCGTCCGGGCTGAGCACCTTGGTGTCGTCGGCGTGCAGCGTGCGGGCCTTCTCGTTCATCTCCCGGACCGTCTTCGGCACGCCGCCGTTCATCGCCGAGAGCACGTGCACCGCGTCGTTGCCCGAGCGCAGGAAGACGCCGAGCCACAGATCGTGCACCGTGTACGACTCGCCCTCCTTCACGCCGACGAGGCTGCTGCCCTCGCCCATCCCCTCCAGGTCGGACGAGACCACCTTGTGGCTGCGGTCCTTGGGCAGCTTGGGCAGCACCGTGTCGGCGAAGAGCATCTTCAGCGTGCTGGCGGGAGGCAGCCGCCAGTGCGCGTTGTGCGCGGCCAGCACCTTGCCCGACTCCGCGTCCGAGACGATCCACGAACGCCCCGAGAGCTTCTCGGGCAGCTCGGGCGCCCCTTTCCTCAGATTCACCTGGGTACCCGGCCGGCCGAGCTGCTCGCCGCCGATGGTCGACATCTGCGCGGGAGGCTTCGGCTCGGCGGGCTTGCCGCCCGGCTCGTTCTCGTCTGCGTAGGAGGGCTGGGCGCCCGCGGCAGCCAGCAGGCAGAGGGCCAGGGCGGCGGACGCGAGGCCACCGCGCGCCGCCGTACGCCGCGTGCGCGCGGTGCCGCGCGGGCACGGGCGCGTGGCGGGAGCTGAATAATGCGAAGAAATGGGCACCCTGCGAACGTACAGGCCCATCGGCGCGCCGGGGACGCCGAGGCCCGCCAACCACGGCTCCAAGTAGCCCAACTCGCCCAGTGCCGTAGGCCAATGGGGTGTGGGGGCGGCGGACCGGCCCCCGAGGCCGCCCCGGGGGCCGTCCCGAGAGCCGTCCCGGAGGTGCGGGCGGGGCCCATCCCGGGGGCGCCCGCCGAGCTGGGCGAGGATCTTCGCGCTGGGACCATCCCCGTGAGGACGAACGGGGACCATTCCCACGCGTGCGGGGAGCAGTCCGCCCCGCTCCCGCGCGGACGGCATGACCAGGGACCATCCCCGCGCATGCGGGGAGCAGCGACCCGGACGGTCCACGATCCCACCGAAGAGGGGACCATCCCCGCGCATGCGGGGAGCAGTGCTCGCGGAGGTCGCCATGTCCGTCCGCGATGGGACCATCCCCGCGCATGCGGGGAGCAGATCGGCGGGCTGATGTTCTTGCCCGTGATGGTGGGACCATCCCCGCGCATGCGGGGAGCAGGAACTGTCCTGATGCTCCACCGGACACTTTCGGGGACCATCCCCGCGCATGCGGGGAGCAGACGGCGGTGATCCGGCCGTCGAAGTAGTAGGGGGGACCATCCCCGCGCATGCGGGGAGCAGGCGAGGAGATCGTTGAGGTGCCGACGCCGGACGGGACCATCCCCGCGCATGCGGGGAGCAGCCACGGCCCGGCCCCACGCCGAGGGCGAAGGTGGGACCATCCCCGCGCATGCGGGGAGCAGATGTGGCCAGTGGACACCAGGTGCCCGATCGCGGGACCATCCCCGCGCATGCGGGGAGCAGCCCTCCCCGGCTCCCCGGTCTCTCTCCTCCGGGGGACCATCCCCGCGCATGCGGGGAGCAGCCATTAGGGACCTGCGATGTGAAGGGCACAAGGGGACCATCCCCGCGCATGCGGGGAGCAGACTTCCTGACCTGCGGTTCTACCGAGCCGGAAGCTCGATTTTACCCACTTTCCCGGAACTCGACATCACGCACATAACACCACCGCACCTGTCGCCCTCTGCCCGGCCGACCCCATCAGCCGGGATCTGACCAGGCTCTTTGCGCGCCCGCTGAGGAGGAACCCGGCCTCAAGCGGGAACGCCGCCCGCAAGGAACTCTGCTGCGCGCTCATCCAGCTCGGCCGCGCACCGCAACCCCCGTGCACGGAACCGGCCCAGATCCCGCCGCATACCCCGCACTGCCTTCACTGTCCGCGCCGATCGCACACCCTCCATGTGGTCAAGCGCTTCATGCCACGTCGCGCACGCCTGCTCGATCCCGCCGCGCTTGAGCTGCATTCCCGCACTCGCCACCAGATCGAGCGCCACGATCCGTGCGTAGGTCCCAGCCGGGCGCGCGCAAGCTGCCCGGCCGTACTGCTCGGCCGCCTCCTGGTGGTCGCCCAGGGTCTCGTGCACCTTCGCCGCCCGCGAATACACCGACGCAGCCGGCGGCCCCCACGCCAGCCCCCAGAACGGCACCTCATCCCCTGGCCCGTTCTCCAGCATGCGCCGCGCACGCTCGGTCTCGACCAGCGCAGCACGCCCCTGCCCGGATTTCGCCAGCGTGTGAGCGTGGACGATCCGGAACAGCGCCTCGGTCCGGTCGTCCACCTTCCCCTTCGCCCGGTTCAGTCCCGTCTCCGCCAGCCCGAGACAGTGCTCCGGCCGGCGCAGCTTCAGGCCCTGCATCGCCATCGTCCGCATCACGAACCCGTCATGCCCGACCACCGCGGACTCCTCGGCGAGCTTGAACGACTGGAGGTAATAGCGCTGCGCAAGGCCCTGCTGCCCGGCGTCATACGCCTTCCAGCCGAGCAGATGCACACCGCGGGAAGCCGCGGAAAGCATGTGCTGACGTGTCTCCTCCGTGCGGAACCTCGCACGGCACAGCGGCGCCACATCGTCCCGTAGATACTGCACGAGCGCACTCCGGCCGTGCTGCCCACCGTGCCGCTCGTCCATCTCCGAGAACACGCTGATCATGTCGCGGACCGCGGCAACCTCGGCCATCCCGACAACAGCGCCGGAGCGCGCCGCGGCCGTGCGGGCGGCGGCGTCTCTCGCGGAGGCCAGTGGGAGGGCAGCGGCGGCCACCGAATAGGCAGACGATGAGAGGAAGCGACGTCGGTCCACTTCGTTCCTCCACAGCGGTAGCAGCGCATCGAGCGGATCGGACGCCAGCGTGAGCCCGGCGCCCTCATCCTCCTCCGGCCAGTCCAGGCCGACATCGACCGGGGCCAGGAGCCGGCCCAGCAGCCGGGACAAGGCCACCGTGAGATACCGGGCCGTTGCCGCAGACGGCGGGGTCCCGGCGACCCAGTGCGCCACCGCTGACTTGTTCGTCCGCAGGTGATCGCCGCACTCGGCAGCCACGGCGCGCACCGCGCGAGCCACCGCATCGTAGGGCAGTCCGGACTCTTCGATGATGCTTCTGAGCTGGGTGTTCGGCATTCGCGTGGTCATGCGCCCCGCCCCGTTAAACCGGATAAACCAGGTGCTCGCCCGCAACCGTACCGCCCGCGCCCGCACTGGAGTTGACTTCATGGCATCGGAAGACGGCGGATCCCGGCCCGCGTGCTGAGCCTCCGCCGTACCGCCTGATCCACACCAAAGGAGCACCGATGCCCAGCACCACCGCCATGCCGTTCGGCCTCACCCGCGCTCTGCCCGTCACCCCGCCCGCCGCCCGCGACTGGCCCGGCGCGCTGGCCTACAGCCCGCAGCAGCAGCTGACCGTGGTCGAGGACACCGGCGTGCCGTTCATCGACACCCCGTCCATGGCGACGTCGATCCAGACCGTCACCCAGACCCGCGAGGACAGCCAGATCTTCGACGACAACCAGGGCACCGACAACGACTGACACCACGGACTGAGAGGAGCGGACGATGACAGTCCTGGTGCTGACCAAGCAGTACGACCCCGTTGCCGACATGGTGGTCAATGAGCTGAACACCCGTCGCGCGCCGGTCGTTCGTCTCGACCCCGGAGACCTGCCGGGTGACGCATTCACCGCGAGGCTGGACGGCGGAGCGGCAGGCTGGACGGGGACGTGGCGCGGCCGGCACCGGGACCTCGACCTGGGCGCTGTCACCGCCGTCTACTGGCGGCGCCCCTCCTCCCACCAACTCCCCGAAGGGATGGCGCCTGACGTGCACCGGTGGGCCGCCGCCGAGGCCGACGCCGGGTTCGGCGGTGTGCTCCGCGCGCTGTCCTGCACATGGGTCAACCACCCCCACCGCAACAAGGCGGCCACCTCGGGCCCCCGGGCGCTCGCCGAGGCCGCCCGCTGCGGACTGCGCATCCCCCGCAGCCTCGTGACCGACGAGCCCGAAGCCGCACGGGAGTTCATCGCCTCGCTTCCCTGCGGCATCGCCGCATACAAGGCTATCGGGGCCGGCGGGCCGACCAGTCGCGGCGGCACCACCTACGCGTCCTGGACCTCGAAAGTCCGGGCCGAAGAGATCACCGACGCGGTCACGGCTACCGCGCACTACTTCTCCGAGTGGATCGACAAGGCCCACGAAGTCCGCGTCACCGCAGTGGGCGGTCGCCTGTTCGCCGCCGAGATCCACACCCGTTCCCAGGCCGCGCGCGAAGACTTCCGGCGGGACTACGGGGCCTGTACCTACAAGGTGTGCGACGTACCAGACGAAGTCGTCTGCGGCATCCGGAACCTCATGAAGACCTTCGGGCTCCGGTACGCCGCGATGGACTTCCTCGTTAGTCATGCCGGGATGTGGCACCTGTGCGACGTGAACCCCAACGGGCAGTACGGGTGGATCGAAGAACTGCGTGCCCCGATTACCTGCGCCATCGCCGAGGTACTGGAGGGTCCGTGACCGTCACCGCAGAGCACAGTACCCAGGACCTGCGCCGTCGCCTCACCGACCACCTCGTCGCCGAAGGTGTGCTGCGCAGCCCGAGATGGATCCGCGCGTTCTCCACCGTCCCGCGCGAACGCTTCGTTCCGGCCTTCACCCTGCGCACCGCCGACGGCGTGCGCGGCGTCCGCGAGGGCGACACCGCATACCTGGACACCGTCTACAGCGACGCCTCCCTCATCACCCAGCGGGACACGAGCGGCACCGCCACATCCTCCTCCAGCCAGCCGCGGGTCATGGCCACCATGCTCGAAGCCCTCCCCGACGACGACAGCACCAGTGTGCTGGAGATCGGTACCGGCACCGGCTACAACGCGGCCCTGCTGTGCGAACGCTACGGATCACCCAACGTCACCTCCGTCGACATCGACCCGGACCTCACCACCGCGGCCCGTCAGCGCCTCCACGCGGCCGGCTACGCGCCCACCCTCATCACCGGCGACGGCACCGCCGCGCATGCCTCCGACGGCCCATACAACGCCGTCATCGCCACCTGTGGCCTGCCACGCATCCCTCAGGGCTGGCTCGCCCAAGTAGTCCCCGGCGGAACCATCGTCGCCAACCTCGGCTACGGCCTGGCCGTCCTGCACACCGACGAACACGGCACCGTACAAGGACACTTCTTGCCGGAGATGGCGGCATTCATGACCGCCCGCGGATCCTCCAGCCACACCACTGGCGGGCATCAAGGGGACCTGGCCGCTCTGATGCGGGCGACCGGCTCCATCATCACCGTCCACCTCCAGTGCGACGTCACGGCGCCGATGTCGCGGTTCCTCGGCGGGATGCTGCACCCCGACACCGTCGACTTCACCCTGACCGGAGAGGACGGCCACGTGGTCCACATCGTCCAGCACCCGGCGTCCGGCGCCTGGGCGCGGATGACGATGCACGGCACGGAAGGTGCCCGCATCGACTACGACGGTCCCGGTGGTCGCAACCTGTGGGGCGAGCGCCTCCCACTGATGACGGCGTGGGCCGAGGCCGGACGCCCCGGTCCCGAGCGGTACGGCCTCACGGTGAGCGGCGACGGGGGCCACACGCTGTGGCTCGATGGCCCCGGCGGCCGGTCGTGGGAGCTGCCAGCCTGAAATCCGGGTACGGCGGCGGTACCGTCACGACCGCGATTCCTCGCGGTAGTCAGAGCTATCGGCGTACCCGGCGGCGAGAGCCGTCAGGATGGGCGAGACCTCGTCGGCATTCCAGCCGCCCACCTTGCGCAGCGCTCGGCGGCGCAGCGCTCGTAGTCGAGCCGACAGGACGCACTGGTGCGGGCCATCCCCGCGCGGGCGGGGAGCAGAGGGTCAGCCCCTTGTCCACGCACGGCTGGGGGGCCATCCCCGCGCGGGCGGGGAGCAGTTCCCCGGCCGCCCACTGGACGAGACGCTCAGCGGGCCATCCCCGCGCGGGCGGGGAGCAGACTTCCTGACCTGCAGTTCTACCGAGCCGGAAGCTCGGGTTTACCCACTTTCCTGGAAACCGACATCAAGCGCATGACGGAACCTTCGCTGAGTTGGTCGTCGACACGTCATCGTACGTCGGCAGCTCCGAACCAGGCTTGTGCAGCGGCAAGTCCGCGGGGATGGGGAGAGGGAAGCGCTCGTGCTGCCGGACGGCTGCCACCAGGCGCGCCCGTCCCCCATCCATCCCCGCGGGTGCTTTCCTTGCGCTGGCTACTCGGAACTTTCCGCTTCATCCCACAGGGCCTCAGCGTGCGTGGCGAAACGGTCGAACAGGCCGTCCGACTGGAGTCGTCGCAGATGCAGCGTCGGGGAATCGTGCCCGACCAGTCCATGCAGATGCGGTGTGACGAGCATCTGTTCATCGAACCGGAAGACGGAAAGGGGAAGGTGTCCTTCGCTGAAGCGGTGCTCGATCCCGCTGTCCGGAACCCGAGCCAGTTCATCCAACGTGATTCGGATTCGCGTCGAGATGGTGAACGCCACATCTTCAACGGCTTCACGGGCGCGCGTCGTGTCACTGTCCGGTGTGCCCAGCAGGAAGCGCACACGTGCACCGTCGGCAGCTTTCCCGGAAAGCAATTGGGTTACACGAGGGCGCTGTTGGAAGATGAAGTAGTTCGTGTATCCGCCGTAGTAGATCTCCTTCTGGGCGTCGTCCAGCAGTTTGACCCATACAGATGTCGGACACGCGGCTCGATATGGATAAACGCTGACGATTTCCCGTTCGGGACCTAGCTTCACTGCCGATTTCACCGAATCCGGCCAGAGCTGTTCCATCGGTACCCCTAACCTCGAACTTTCGTGACGGTCTGCCGACGGAGTCGGCAGACCGTTCTTGCGTTCGGTGCTGATGGTGGGCAGGTCGGAGGCCCGGCTCTCGC
>NZ_JBIAGB010000045.1:0-18775 GCF_042869575.1 Streptomyces sp. NPDC006925 | reverse complement strand
GGCGGAGCCCCCTTGGCGGGGGGCCGTTGGGGGGCAGCGCCCCCCGACACGACCTCTCGGCGACAGCCGAAAAACAACGGGGGCGTGCCCCCACGGAGCCAGGCCACCCGCGGAGGGGAACCGACCCCGCGAAGGCTGGCGGAAAGCGCTGACGCCGACCCGACGCGTACACCCCCGCCGCCGACCGGATGTGAGATACCGTCCCGGCAGGCAAGACCGCCGGGCCGTCCGCGGCCCCACGGTGTCCGGTCAGGCCCGCGGCCCGCATCGCGAATGAGGAAGGGAGCCGTTCCCGTGGCCCAGCAGGTGCTCTCCGAGGAACTGAAGAAGGTACTCGACGGAGAGGTCTTCGTCGCCGTCGCCACCATCCAGCCCGACGGCAGCCCCCAGGTGTCGCCGGTGTGGGTGAAGCGCGACGGCGAGGACCTGCTCATCTCCACCACCGTGGACCGCCGCAAGACCCGCAACATGCGGCGCGACCCGCGGGTGACCGTCCTGGTGCACCCGGCCACGGCGCCCTACACCTACGCCGAACTGCGCGGCACCGCCTCCCTCACCACCGAGGGCGGGCAGGAGCTGATCGACGAGCTGGCCCACAAGTACGTCGGCAAGAGCTACGCCGAGTTCAACCCCGCCTCCGACCAGGACGCCGAGCGGGTCGTGGTGCGGGTCAGCGTCGACAAGGTCGTCGGCCGCCTCTGAGCCGGCGGCGCCGGCCGCCCCGGCCGCTCGTGCGCGACGCGGCCGGGGTACTCCGCGCTCCGACTCCGCCCGCCGGGGCATCCGCTCCGGTCCGGGCACGGCGCGGCCCGGCGGGCTACTACCCTGGGCACCGTGACTCTTCGCCTGTACGACACCAGCGCCCGGCAGATCCGCGACTTCAGCCCGCTCGAACCCGGCTGCGTCTCGATCTACCTGTGCGGTGCCACCGTGCAGGCGCCGCCGCACATCGGGCACGTCCGCTCCGGACTGAACTTCGACATCATGCGCCGCTGGTTCGCCTACCGCGGCTACGACGTCACGTTCATCCGCAACGTCACCGACATCGATGACAAGATCATCGCCAAGTCCGCCGAGCAGAGTCGCCCCTGGTGGGCGATCGGCTACGAGAACGAGCGCGCCTTCGACGCCGCCTATCGGGCGCTCGGCTGCCTCCCCCCGACCAACGAACCGCGCGCCACCGGCCACATCCCCGAGATGGTCGAGATGATGCAGGTCCTGATCGACCGCGGGCACGCCTACGCCGCCGACGGCAACGTCTACTTCGACGTCCGCTCCTTCGGCGACTACCTCGCCCTCTCCAACCAGGAGCTGGACAACCTGCTCCAGCCCGCGGGTGAGGGCGAGACCGGCAAACGGGACCCGCGTGACTTCGCCATGTGGAAGGCCGCCAAGCCCGGCGAGCCCTGCTGGGAGACCCCCTTCGGCCCCGGCCGCCCCGGCTGGCACCTGGAGTGCTCCGCGATGGCGCACAAGTACCTCGGCCGGGTCTTCGACATCCACGGCGGCGGCGTCGACCTCGTCTTCCCGCACCACGAGAACGAGATCGCCCAGTCCCGCGCCTTCGGCGACGACTTCGCCCGCTACTGGGCCCACAACGCCTGGGTCACCATGAGCGGCGAGAAGATGAGCAAGTCGCTGGGCAACTCGGTGCTCGTCAGCGAGATGGTCAAGCAGTGGCGTCCCCTCGTCCTGCGCTACTACCTGGGCACCCCGCACTACCGCTCGACCATCGAGTACAGCGCCGAGTCGCTGCGCGAGGCTGAGTCGGCGCTCGGCCGCATCGAGGGCTTCCTGCAGCGCGGAGTCGAACTCGCCGGCCAGGTGACCCCCGCCGCCGAGGTGCCCGAGGCGTTCGCCGCGGCCATGGACGACGACTTCGCCGTGCCGCAGGCCCTCGCCGTCGTCCACACCACGGTCCGGCAGGGCAACGCCGCACTGGCCGACGGCGACGCCGGCGCCGTGGCGACAGCCGTCGCCGAGGTCCGCGCCATGCTCGGGGTGCTGGGCATGGACCCGCTCGCCGCCGAGTGGTCCGGCGTGGCCTCCGGCGCCGGTGCCCGGCTCGACTCCGTGGTCGACTCGCTGGTCGGCCTGGTGCTGGAGCAGCGGCAGGCGGCGCGGGCCCGGAAGGACTACGCGACCGCGGACGCCATCCGCGACGAGCTCAAGCGCGCGGGGCTCGCCGTCGAGGACACCCCCGCCGGACCCCGCTGGGAACTCGCCGGGGAGTGACCCGGCCCCGGGGTGCCTGCCGCTCGCCTCTCCGGGCTGCGGAGAGGCCCGTCTTTCCGTAAGGGGGCCCGCCTCTCCGGAAAGGGGCCCGCCTCTCCGGAAGGGGCCCGCCTCTCCGGGGGGCCCGCCTCTCCGGAGAGCGGCCCGTCTCTCCGGAAGGGCGCGGCGGGACCTCCGGCCCGCTCCCCGGAAGGGGGCGCGGGCCACGGAGTGGAAACCGGTACCGTGGTAAGGCCGTACGTACATCCGACCGCTCGGCGAGCGCTGCGTACGTCCGGCCCTGCGGCCGACCGGCCATCGGCCGGCCGCTCCACGAACGACGACAGGCCCGACGGGCCAGGACAGACCCGCGACCGGGTCGACGACAGGCCCCCGAAGGCCGCGGACAGCAAGGTAGGTGCCCACATGCCCGGGAAGAAGAAGGGGCCGCAGATCGGCAGCGGCGGCAATCGCCGCCGCGGTCTGGCGGGCAAGGGCCCGACGCCGCCCGCCGAGATGCGCAAGGGCCACGCCAAGCAGCGCGCCGCGCAGGCGAAGGCCCGCCGCTCCCAGGGGCGTCCGCAGCGCGGCAGCAAGGGCACCTCGGAGCTGGTCGTGGGCCGCAATTCCGTCATGGAGGCCCTCCGTGAGGGTGTCCCCGCCAACGCGCTGTACGTGCAGCAGTTCATCGACAACGACGAGCGGGTCCGCGAGGCGGTCCGCGTGGCGGGTGAACGCGGCGGCATCCGCCTGGTCGAGGCCCCCCGGCCCGAACTGGACCGGATGACCAACGGCCTCAACCACCAGGGCGTCGTCCTGCAGGTCCCGCCGTACGAGTACGCGCACCCCGAGGACCTGGCTGCCGCCGCCTTCGACCGCGGCGAGGACCCGCTGATCGTCGCCCTGGACGGGGTCACCGACCCGCGGAACCTGGGCGCCGTCGTCCGCTCCGCCTCCGCGTTCGGCGGGCACGGCGTGGTCGTCCCGGAGCGCCGCGCGGCCGGGATGACGGCCGGTGCCTGGAAGACGTCCGCCGGCACGGCGGCGCGCACGCCGGTCGCGCGCGCCACCAACCTCACCCGTGCGCTGGAGGGGTACCAGAAGGCAGGACTGACGGTGATCGGCCTCGCGGCGGACGGCGAACTGGAACTCGGCGAGGTCGCCGCGCTCGACGGACCGCTCGTGGTCGTCGTCGGCAGCGAGGGCAAGGGCCTGTCGCGGCTGGTCGGCGAGACCTGCGACGTGCGGGTGCGGATCCCGATGCCGGGCGGGGCCGAGTCGCTGAACGCGGGTGTCGCGGCGGGCGTCGTACTTTACGAGGCGGCACGGCGCCGCGCCTGACGCCGGGCGATGCCTGGCACCGGGCGATTCCTGACGCCGGGGGGTTCCTGGCACCGGGCGGTTCCTGACGCCGAGCGGTTCCAGGCGCCGGGCGATCCTGACGCTGAGCGGACGGCTTCCGCGTGCCCCGGCAGTATTCTGCTGTCGCGCGGGCAGCGTTCCGCTCCGGCGCGCGGCAGCGTTCCGTGCGTACGGCGGTCGTAGCGGCCCGGCCATACCGCGGGGGCCGCACCCGGTCCGGGCAGTTCGGGCGGCCCCTCGGGCCGCGCCCCGGCACTCCCCGGCTCACCACTCCGATGATCTCTTGACGGACCTCGGACAGATCGAGTCGGTCAAGGCAGTGTCCTAACCGTCCGTCACTCGGTTAGATGAGTGTGGACACCAGAACACCCCGCGCACCCGGCGCTTCGGGCCGCGGCTCCGGGCACAGCCCAGCGGGAAGCCCACGCGGTTTCTTCGACGACGAACCGGTGCTGAGCACGGTCAAGGTCCCGTCCGACCCCGCCGAGGTGGTCGTCAACCACGCGAGCTTCCGCGTGCGGCTCGGCGGGGCGGCCGCGCCGCCCACCGCGGCCATGCCGTACGCACCGTCCGCCGCCTCGGCCGTGCATGCCCGGGGCGCGCTGTCGCCCGCGGCCACCGCCACGGTGCCGACGTCGCCGACCTGGCCGCTGTCGCAGCCCGGACCCGCGGACGGACGCGGGGCGCCGGCGTTCGAGGACACCGGGCCCGTGCCGGTCACCGCGGGCGGCAGCCCCGCGGGCACCCGCCGCCCCGGGGCCGGACGCCGCACACCGGTGGTGTGGAGCGGCGGCCCCGAGCCCGACGACACGGGTGCGACGAAGCTCATCCAGGCCGCCCGCACGGCGGGCCTGGTCGGCTTCGAGGGCGGCACCGCCGAGTCCGACCCCACCGCCACCCAGACGCTGCCCCGCGTCAAGGGCCCCGGCACCGCGGGCCCGGGCCGCACCGGCAACGGCCCGGCCACCGTGGTCGGCCCGCCGCGCGGTCCCCAGCCCTCCGAGAGCGGCGGCCCGCTGCCGCCGCGCGAACACCGCACCGAACCACTGCTGAAGGGCGTACGCCCGGCCCGCAGCGCGTTCGACGAGGACACCGGCGAGTTCGAGGCGGCCGGACCGGAAACCGGCGAACTGCCGGCCGTCACCCACCGCGGCGGCGACCTCCATCCCGGCGGCCCCCGCTACGGGGACGACGCGTACCCGGACGACGCCTACGGGGACGACGAGGACGAGTACACCCAGGGCGACACCGGGGCCCGACGCCGCCGCGACACCGTCCGGCACGCGTACTACCCGGGCCGCCGGATGAACCTGGGCGTCGTCCTGCTCCCGCTGCGGCTCTTCCTGGGCTTCATCACGGTCTACGCCGGGATGGGCAAGCTGTGCGACCCCGTCTACTTCGACGGCGGCGAACGCGGCTCCATGGTCACCTGGCTGCGCTCCCTCGACCCGTGGACCATCGCCACCCCGCTGCGGGACTTCGCCCTCGCGCACCCCGTCGGCGCCGGCCTCACGGTCGCCTTCCTCCAGGTCATCGTCGGCGTACTGACCATGTTCGGACTCTGGCAGCGGGTCGCCGCCGGGATCGGAGCACTGCTCTCCGCCGCCCTGCTGATGACGGTCAGCTGGAGCAGCGTCCCCGCCTACGAGGCGCCGGACATCATCTACCTCGCCGCCTGGAGCCCCCTGATCATCGCGGGCGCCCCCGTCTTCTCCCTCGACGGCCGGCTGGCGAGCGAGGCCTGGCGCAAGCTCGGCCCCCGCGTCGAACTGCGCGACCTGCGGCGGCGCGTGCTGCGCCGCGGCACCGTCATCGCCACCGTCGTCGTCGGCCTCGCACTGCTCGTCGGCTCCCTGCTGGGCAGCGCCGTCCGCACCTCGCAGCCCGCCTCCGGGTCCGAACGCGGCGACCTGCCCACCAACCGGCTGCCGGGCTCCCCCATGCCGCAGGAGCCGGGCCGCTCCAGCTCCGGCCAGGCCACCCAGGGCCCGTCCGGCGCCGACGGGCGGGACGGCGACAAGGACAGCCGGGACAAGGACGGCAGCCCCTCGGCGGAGGAGACCAGCCCCGGCGAGCAGCGGGCCACCACCGGCCCCGAGTCCACCCCCAGCCAGGGCCGCACCCAGGGCGCCAACCAGGGCAGTGGCCAGGGCGCCGCCACCCCCGGCCAGCAGCAGGGCACCACGGCACCGCCGGCCCAGCAGCAGCCCGCCCCGCAGCAGCCGCAGGCCAACCCCGGCGGCAGCGGCGGCTCCAGCTCCGGCGGCTCCAGCGACTCCTCCGGCACGGGCGCCTCGTCGTCCGGCTCCGGCAGCGGGTCCTCGTCCGGCAGCAGCGGCGGTCGCCGCGGCGCACTGGGCGGACTGCTCGGACACTGACCCGCGGCAGCGGGCGAGGGCCCTGGTGGCCGCTCCGTTTCCGTGGCCGGGTCGCCGCCGAGGCGGCCGGGGGCGTGTGAAGCCGGGTGGGGTGGTCGATCCTCGGAGATCGACCACCCCACCCGGCTTCGTGTTTCCGGACGTCGCCCGGCTCTCCTGTCCGGTCCTGTCCCGGTGCTCGGGTGTTGGGTTGCTCGGGTACGGCTCGGTTTCGCTCTTCGCTCGCACGCGGCCCCGGCAGCTGTCGGGGCCGGAGGGGCGTGTCGGAGAGGCGCGGCGGCGTGGCAGGGACGATAAGGCACGGTAGGAACGTTCAGGACGACCCCGAGGGCTTCAGCGCGGGGTCCCGTCGGCAAGCTCGCGGGCGGCCTCGCGCAGGTCCTTCGCGGTGTCGATGGCCCGCCAGTACGAGCCCTGCGGAAGCGGGAAGCCCGCCAGGGCCCGCTCGCGGGCGAGACGCGGGAAGGTGGTCCGCTCATGGTCCCCCCGCTCGGGCAGCAGGCCGACGAACCGGGGGGAGAAGACGTAGACGCCCGCGTTGATCAGATAGGGGGAGGGCGGAGCCTCGATGAAGTCGAGGACGTGACCGAACTCGTCGGTCTCCACCGCACCCCAGGGGATGCGCGGGCGCGCGAGCGCGAGCGTGGCGGTGGCGTCGCGCTCGGCGTGGAAGTCGGCCATCTCGCGCAGCGAGAAGCGCGTCCAGATGTCGCCGTTGGTCGCGTACCAGGGCTCGTCGGGCCGCGGCAGCGAACGCGCCGCGAACTTGAGCCCGCCACCGCGCCCCAGCGGCTCGCGCTCGACCACCGTCGTGACGCGGCAGGGGAGTTCCGCCTGCGTGAGCCACTCGTCGAGCACCTCGGCGAGGTGACCGCAGGAGACGACGACGTCGGAGACGCCTTCGGCCGCGAGCCAGGCCAACTGGTGGCCGATGATCGGTACTCCCGTGCCGGGGATCTCCACCATCGGCTTGGGGCGGTCGTCGGTGTACGGCCGCAGCCGTGATCCCTGTCCACCGGCGAGGATCACGGCCTGGGTCGGGTGCTGGGTCATGTGGCGCAGCCTATGCGCCACACGACCCGCGCCGGTCGACGCGCCCCGGCCAGGCGCTTCCGGCGCTTTCGCGCGCTTCCGGTGTCAGCTCAACTGCGCGACCCCGTAGGCGAACGAGGTGTCGCACACCGGCCGCGAGAAACGCTGCGCGCGCTGGGCCCCGTACTTGTGGACGGCGGCCTTCCCCAGCGCCCGGGCGATCGAGGCACAGTGGCCGGCGAGCGAGGGCTTGCGGGCGATGGCGCGCTGGAGACTGTTCAACGCCACCCCGGGGTCCTGCTCCTGGAGTTCGGCGATGAGCCGGTCCCGGAGCTGGTGCTCCGGCGTGTGGCGGCTCGCCGGCCCGGCGGGCGTCGAGGCGGTGTCCGCCGACGCCTTCTGTGCCGAGGAGGCGAGAACCGGTGCGTCCGCGGGCGCGGATGCCCACGGAACATACGTGACGGCGAGGGTCCCGGACAGGACGAGCACGACCGGGAGTACGAGTGCGAGGGATCGGCCGATACGGCGGGCTGCATGGTTCACGCCCGCGATGGTAGCGGAGTGTGGTGATTTGGCGACATTTTGTCACCACTTCGAGGGACGGGAACCCGGCTTGTTCGAAGAGGCATCGCACGGGAGGGGGAACACTGCGGCGTTGAGATGACGTCGGAGGTCGGTACGCCCCGCACGGCGGCCCCGCAGCAGAGGGAGCCGGCAGGACGAGACGAGGATACGGAGCAGAAGCCCGGCCCGCACGGACCGACAGGCCGGGGGGCGGCGTGCGACAGGCCGGGGGCGGCGTGAGGCAGGCGGAGACGGGGCGGGAAGGGCAGAGCGGTGCTCCCCGATCCGGGTCGGAATCGGGGCCCGCGCGGTGGACCGGGCCTGCACAGCGCAGGCCCCATGCGGGCGAAGTGCTCGCATGGGGCCGGGAACCGCATCGCGCGGAAGCGGAACGTCAGGTGCGAGGGCACCGAGCTGCGCAAGGAAGCGGCCCCACGGGCAGCCGCCCCGCGGGGCGGCTGCCGTTCAGGCGCTCAGGCGCTCAGGCGCTCAGGCGCTCAGGCGCTCAGGCACTCAGTCGCTGAGGCGCTCGCCGGACGAGGTGGCGAAGACGTGGGCCTCGCCGCCCTGCGGCACCACGTGGATGGTGGAGCCCTTCTCCGGAACGCTGCGGCCGGGCACCCGGACCACCAGGTCGCGCTGCTCGCCGCCGATGTCGGCGGTGCCGTAGACGTAGCCGTCGGCGCCCAGCTCCTCGACGACGTTCACCGTGACGGGAACGCCGGCGTGCTCGTCCTTGGAGAGGCCCTTGCCGCCGCCCTCACCGTTGACGATCTCGAAGTGCTCGGGACGGACACCGACCGTGACCGTCTTGTCGCCCTTGTCCGCCGCGGAACCGACGGCCTCGCGCTCGACCGGCACCACGCTGTTGCCGAACTTGACGCCGCCGTCGGTGATCGGAACCTCGACCAGGTTCATGGCGGGGGAGCCGATGAAGCCCGCGACGAACAGGTTGGCGGGCCGGTCGTACATGTTGCGCGGGCTGTCGACCTGCTGGAGCAGCCCATCCTTGAGCACGGCCACCCGGTCGCCCATCGTCAGGGCCTCGACCTGGTCGTGGGTGACGTACACGGTGGTGATGCCGAGGCGCCGCTGGAGGCTCGCGATCTCCGTACGGGTCTGGACGCGGAGCTTGGCGTCCAGGTTGGAGAGCGGCTCGTCCATCAGGAAGACCTGCGGCTCCCGGACGATGGCCCGGCCCATCGCGACCCGCTGCCGCTGACCGCCGGAGAGCGCCTTGGGCTTGCGGTCCAGGTATTTGGTCAGGTCGAGGATCTTGGCCGCGTCCTCGACCTTCTTGCGGATCTCGGTCTTCGCCACACCCGCGATCTTGAGCGCGAAGCCCATGTTGTCGGCCACGGACATGTGCGGGTAGAGCGCGTAGTTCTGGAACACCATCGCGATGTCCCGGTCCTTCGGCGGAAGGTGGGTCACGTCGCGCTCGCCGATGCGTATGTTGCCCTCGTTCACGTCCTCCAGGCCGGCGAGCATCCGCAGCGAGGTGGACTTGCCGCAGCCGGAGGGACCGACGAGAACGAGGAACTCCCCGTCCGCGATCTCGATGTCGAGCTTGTCGACGGCGGGGGTGTCGGCGCCGGGGTACACCCGGGTCGCCTGGTCATAGGTGACCGTGGCCATGTTCGCTTCTCCTTCACCGGCAGGTACGTGCCGGACGATCCGTCGTAAAGGGAGGTGTAGTCCACTGCGTGGACCTGGCGAGACGCTAGCCGTTGCACGCCCGTTTGTCAGTAGTCGCAAGCATCACGATCCATCTCCCAGGTACACTGCACGAGCGACGCACCCCCCGCCGCCTTAGCTCAGCTGGTTAGAGCATCTGTCTTGTAAACAGAAGGTCGTCGGTTCGAATCCGACAGGCGGCTCCGCAGGTCAGAGGCCCCGCATCATGATCGATGCGGGGCCTCTGTGATGCCGTACAGCAGCGAAGTACAGCAACCGGGGTGATCGTTACGGGCCGCTACGAGTCCTCGTCGGACTCCTCGGCGTCGTCCGGTGGGCTCTGGCCGAAGCTGCGGGAGAGCCGTTGCAGTGCTTCGCGGATCTCCTCGTCACTGGCCTCCGAGTACACGTCGAAGGTCATCGTGAACTTGGAGTGCCGCAAGATCCGCTGCGCCACCTTGGGGTGCACCTTCATGGCGACGAGCAGCGAACCGGTGGTGTGCCGAGTGTTCCGGAGCGGGATCGCGCGGACGCCGGCTTGGCGGATGCGGACGGCGAAGGCCCGGGTGAGGTTGCCGGGCTCGATCGGTGTCCCGTAGCGAGTGGTGAAGATCAGCCCATGCACGTCCTGCCAGAGCTCTCCGGCCGCCTCCCGGTCCTCCTGTTGCTGCTGGCGACGCTGCCGCAGCGCTGCGAGGCAGAGTTCCGGCAGGGGGAGGAAGTCCTCCGAGTCCTCCGTCTTCGTCTCGCGGTGCAGGACCTCACGGCCCGCACGCTGTAGCTGGTGGTCGATGTAGAGCTCTCCGGCGTCGAAGTCGATGGACTCCCACGTGAGGCCGAGGATCTCACCGCGCCGGAGCCCGAGAGTGAGCGCCAGGACCCACGCGGCGTACAGCGGATCGTCGGACGTGACGGCGTGTTCCAGGAAGCGGCTGGCTTCGCCGACCGACCACGCCTTGACCTTCCGGCGCCGGGGCTTCGGGACACGTACGAGCTTGGCGACGTTGCGCGGGATCTCCTCTTCGACCACGGCCTGACTCAGAGCCGCGCGGAGGGTGTCCCGGGCGATCTGGACGACCCGCCCGCTCGGGTACTGCTCGCAGCACTCGCCGATGGCGCAGCAGCGTTGCCGCTCGGGACGGCGCTTGGCGTCCTTGCGCTGGGCGCAGCACTGGCAGGTGTCGGCGAGCTTCGTCAGCCACTCGCGCACGTCGCGAACCGTCAGCTTGTCGAGCCGCTTGGAGCCGAGGCGGGGCACGATGTAAAGGCGCGCGGCACCCTCGTACGCGACGTATGTCAGGGGCGCCAGGTTGGGCTTCACGACCGAGGTCAGCCAGTAGTCGAGGAAGGTGGCCACGGTGCGGTGCCGAGTGGCCACCGGGCCCTTCTTGGCCTCGTTGTGGAGCTTCAGCCACTTCTCGTGGACCTCTGAGCGGGTCTTGCCGTAGACGTACTTGCGCTTGCGCTTGCCGTCCGGGGTAGTGACCCAGACGTACGCGGCGAAGCCGTTGCGGTAGGGATAGATGGAGCCTTCGCCGTTGCCCCGCTTGCCGCTCATGCGGACCACCTCTCGGCGCCGATTCCTTCGGCTTCCGCCGCACAGCGCTCGATGTACTCGTCCACCCAGGCCGGAAGCACGCGGCGGTTACGGCCGACCTTGACCGAGCGAATCTCTCCGGTGAGGACGAGCATTTTTGTCTTGGAGAGGCCGAAGCCGAGCATGGCGGCAACTTCGGCCGTGGTGTGCCACTTGGGCGTGATGGTGGTCGTGGTCGCCGTCATCGGGCGGCGTCTCCTTTCGAAGTGGGGATTGTTGGGGTGTCGGCGAGGGATGCGGCCAGCCACTCCTCCGTGGCGGTGAGACCGGTTCCCGCGTAGGCCCAGTGGGCGAGGACGAGTGTTGTCTCTTCGTCGTCCACAGGCTGTGGGTCTTCGTCGCGTGCGATGGCGGCTTGGAGGCGTTGCCATTCGGCGCGGGCGGTGCGGAGGGCGCCGAGGGTGGTGGAGTAGCGGCGGGTTTTGGTGGAGAAGTGGCCGCGGAAGCCGAGCATGTGGGCCCAGGCGCGGAGGCGGAGGTGTGCGAGGTCTTTGCGTGCGCCGAGGGCCCAGGCGGTGCGGATGAGGCGTTCCGCGTGCGGGGGCAGGTCCATGCCTGCCAGCTCGGCGACGAAGCGCAGGCGGCGGTCCAGGGTGCCGGTGGCTGTCTCGGCGCCTTTGGTGGCGTACTTGGCGATGTAGGCCGCTACCGCGCGGTCGGTGAGTGCTTGGCCGCCGTCGAGGTCGGGGCCGTGGATGGTGCGGATGTCGAGCTGGCGGCCGAAGGCAAACGTGTGCGGGCGACCATCGAGGACGGGGCCGGGCACGACTGCACGGGATGCTGCGGCACGGATGGCGTCGCCCAGCAGTTCGGCGGATGCCCAGTGCGGGGTCGGGGTGTCGCCGCCGGCTGGGCCGTCGAGGCGGATGACGGCGTGGAAGTGGACGGCGCCGCGCTTCTGGTACTCGGCGACCTTCGCGAACGAGACGCGAGCGCGTTCCGGGAGCTCCCGTTGGGTCAGGCCCGCGCGGCGAGCGATCTCCCGGCGGAGGTGGATGGAGAAGCGGCGCCACAGTGCGCCCGCGTGGGCGTTCCAGAGCACCGCGGCTTCGTAGTCGTACCGGTCCGGGTCCAGCGGCGACCCGAGCGCCGGATCGTCGGCAGCGTGACGACGGCCGCAACGGCAGGCACCGGTGCCGGGCCGGTTGTGGACCGGACCGAAGCTCGGTGCGGTGAACGTCGCGAAGACGCGCGGGTGTGTCGTCACGGTCTCGGGGGTGCCTTTGCCGCCGCGTAGTCCGGCGGTGATGAGGTGGAAGGTGTCGCGGCGGTACGTCTCGGCGCAGGCTGCGCAGCGGGTGGTGCGCCGGTTGCCGCAACGGACGAGGAGATCACCGGCAGGCAGCTCGGCGGAGTCGAGGCGGCGCAGGGCCGGGCCGATCTCGCCAGTCATGGTGTCGAGGTTGTGTTCGGTGCGGTGGCCGGCTAGGCGGACGGGATTGGTGCAGCCGCCCAGGCCGGAGAGCTGGCGGAGAATACCGGGCAGGGAGCCGGCTGCGGCGAGGTTTGCCAGGTCGGTGAGCGGGGCGGGGGTGGTGCGCGCGATGATGGTGCTTCTCCTTCTCTGACCTACGGGGTGGGGGAAGGGGCCGGGCTGCCGGGGCGGTGGATGCTTGGCGGTATCGAGACCGCCCCGGTAGCCACTCAGCGGTGATGCACGTTGCTGCGGGAGCCGAGGAGCGAGCGCAGGACCAGCGCAGCCACGGCGACCGAGACGGCCGTCACGACGACCGCAGCCAGCAACGCGACGACGACCACGCCGCCGACCACCACGGCCGCGACGGCCCCCGAGCCGACCGTCGGCAGCGAGCGCTGCGGAGGCATGGCGACGGGTGCGGAGTGCTGGCAGCCGCAGGCCGGGACGTGCGCGTGCTGGGCGGTCGTGGGCAGGTTCGGGGTGTGGGTGTCGGGGAGTTGGGGGCGCAGGAACATCGGCGGGTCTCCTGTCAGTCGTGGTTGCCGTTGACGGTCTCGACTCCGGTGCGGGTGCCGTTGTCGATGGCGGGGGCGAGGAAGGTGTCGGCGAGGTAGAAGCCGAACAGCGCGATCACGACGACGAGCCAGACACGGACACCGAGGAACTTCACAGCGCCCCACACCAACAAGCCCAGGACGACGACCAGGGGCAGATTCACGGACACGGGAAGCTCTCCTTTCAGCGGATAGGGCAGCGGTGGGTACGGGCGGCCAGCTCGGCGGCGGCACGCGAGTCGTAGTCGGCGGAGAAGCCACAGCGCGGGGCGGTGCAGGCGGCGGTGTGCTTCTCACGTCCACGGCCGTCGTGGGCGGTGCCGACCTGTACGGGGCCGATGCGGGTCACGGAGCGGAATCGGCGGTTGAGCGGCATCAGCAGTCCTTCAGTCGCAGGGATGCGGGGGCGGGAAAGTGGCGCAGGATGCAGGCGGCTTCGTCCGTGTCGGTGGTCAGTGCGGCGGCTTCTTCGGCGAGGAGCCGGGCGAGCACGGGGTGGCCGGTGTGGGCCATCTCGTGGGCCGCGTCGAGGTAGTCGAAGCTGTCGGGCAGGTGTCCGGTCATGGCAGGTCCTCCGGTTCGGTCAGGTGAGCTGGGCGGCGATCTGCTCGGCGAGGGGTGCGGGGACGCCGAGGCGGGCGCGGAGGGTCGGGGTGTCGATGGGTGTGCCGGTGCGCTCCTGATGAGCGGTGGCGATCTTGCGCGCGTGCTCGACCAGGGCGGCCGGAACAGCCGCGGTGGACGACGCCGGGAGCTCCGAGGCGGCCGGTACGGAAGGTGCGGGCGCAGGCTCTGCAATCTCAGGGCCGGTCGACTGCTCGGCGGCCGGCTCGGCCGGAGTCTCCGTGGTGTGGGCGAGGAGGGTTCCGCCGAGGAAGGCCAGGGCAGGCCATCCGGCGACGAGGATGCGCAGCCAGTCGGGAACGTCGTCCAGGTCGAGGAGCCCGGCGGTGGCGATGTTGGCGCCGAGGGATGCGGTGAGGGCGACGAGGAACCAGCACCAGCCCGCAGCGCGGTCCCGCCCGGAGCGCAGCCGACGCCAGGCCGCGACCAACAGCAGGTCGACCGACACCGGGTAGGCCCAGGCTTTCCATCCGTCCTGCCCGGCGGCCGAGGCCAGGTCGTGCAGGTGCGCGAAGGACAGCGCAGCAGCGATGACCGCTTGCACGAGCACGGCATCGACGCGGGCGAGGTGGGCGCGCATGGGGGCACCTCCTTTCGGTTTTCGGCATGGGAGGGGTAGGGACTTGGCGCGAGGGCAGGCGCGCCGGCCGGATCGGAGAGAGCGGAAGGTCAGGCGGTGGCGGGCCGGGGCTTGGTCAGCGAGGCAGGCCGGACAGCAGAGACGGCGGGCCGGAAGGGCTTGAGCGCGGGCAGGTCCGGCACCAGGTGCGCGGTGCGCTCACAGCAAGCGGCAGCGTCGGCCAGGGACAGGTACGGGGTGCGGATGCGGGACCAGCCACCGGAGGTGTCGCCGGCCACGGCCAGGCCGGGGCGTTCGGGGGCAATGGTGCAGGCGGCGCCGACCGCTTCGGGGGCGATGTCCCCGAGAGCCATCTTGGCCGAGGGTTCGTCGTTCACGCGGTGGCAGACGCGGCCGGAGAGCTGGGCCCGGAGCATGGTGGCGCCCTTGCCCAGCTCGGCCCCGAAACGCTGCCCGCACACCTCCAGATAGATCCCGGCAGCACGGCCGAGCTGCGCGAGGCGGATGAGCTGGGTGACCATCTCATCCCGCCGCTCCTCGTCCTTCTTCGTGGCGACGAGGAACAGTTCGGCCACCTCGTCCACGAACAGCACGATCGGCACCGGCCGTTCCGCCTCGGGCAGGCCCCACACGTCCGAGGTGATCTCCTCATCCGGAGTGGTGGGGGCGATGCCCTGGCGGGCGCGGATGAGGTCGTAGCGGTCCTCCATCTCCTGTACGAGCGTGGGCAGCAGCTCGGCGGCCTGCCCCGCGTCGGTCGCCAGGGCGGAGAGCCGGGGCGCGAACGGCGCCAGTTCCACGCCTCGCTTGCAGTCGATGCCGGCCAGCGCGACCGGCTGAGCGGCGAGGCCGGTGATCAGGTGTCGCAGGTACATCGACTTGCCCGACAGCGTGGCTCCGAGCACCAGCTCATGCGGGATGGCGCGGTAGTCGCGGACGAAGGCGGTTGCGTCCTCCCGCAGTGCCACCGGCACCCGCAGGAACCCGCCTCCCGCCTTGCGCGGCATCCGAACTCGTTGCAAGACGTCGAAGCCGACCAGGCGCAGTTCGACCACACCGGGCTTGACCGGCTCCACGTAGACGCCATGCACACCCCAGGCATGCCGCAGCCGCTCAGCGGAAGCATCCACGTCGGCAGGCTCCTGCCCCGGAGCGAGCCGCAGACGTATCCGCAGGCCCGTCGAGGTCGGCCGCAGCATCCCCCGACGAGGAGGCACCGGCCGCACCTCACGACGAGTGGCCGCCCGCACAGCCAACGCCCGCAGACGGGACGGCTGCACCGTCAGCCCGCACGAATGCATGACCGACCCGTAGGAGCCCACCAGCCGCACAGCCGAAGCGGGCATGCCCACGGCCGACCAGTAGGCGGCCGGGTGCCGGGCCCGGAGGTAGGCGGCACCAGCACCCATACCGGCAACCGGGCCGCCTACCTCCACCAGCGTCATCAGCTCGGACACGGTCAGGCCCCCACACCTGCCGGAACGGCACCCGGCGCGACAGCGGCAGCCCGGTAGGCGATGCCGTGCCGCTGCTGACCGTTGAACACCGACTCCCACGGCCGAGCCACCAGACCCGGCAGGGAAACCGGCGCCCCCAGCGCCAGCCCCTCGGAAATGCCGCTCTCGGGAACGGTGACGTGGATGAGCGAGGACTCGCCCTCATCGATGTAGACGACGCCGACCTTCATCAGCGACTCACCGCTGGTGGCGTCCTTGGCGATCTCGCCCGTCTGGCGGTCCCGCACCTTCGGCTCGGGGATCTCGGTCAGCAGGACTGTCGCGGTGGACGTGTCAATACGGATCGTTCGCACGACGCAGTACTCCCTTTGCGATTGCCCCATTTCGGGGCATAAGACAACAAATAGTCACGCAACGGGAGGTTGACCGCTTACCGACTGGGCGCGATACGCTTCGAGAAGCGTTGATGCCAACGACGCACCCGGCCTGAGTGGGCTGCCTCCCGCTCAGGCCACATCTCTTCTGTGGCCTCTGAAGCGCATCGGTGCGGGTCTGCCTTCCCGCGTCGGTGCGCTTTCGCATGCCAACACCCCCTGCCCTGCTGGTTGCAGAGGGGCATGTTGACGCTCACCACAGTAACCCGTACTCCAAGTACTGTCTAGTACTTCACGTACTAGTCCGCACTTCTTGTACGCCCAGCTCGTTCGCCAGCCCTCTGAGCTGGTCGGATGGTGGCTGGCTCATGGTCAGCAGGTCCGAAACGAGCTGCTTGACCAGAGGCATGGCGCGCACCATCTCCGGTGACAGTTCGCGCGCCTTGAGCAGCGCTTCGACCGCGGGTCCGACCTGTCGCCGCTGGGCTTGCGCTCTGGCGATGTCGAGGTTGAAGCGCGTCTGACGCTCCGAGGAGAGCGCGGAGGCGTCAATGTCCCGTGCGGCTCGCAACGCGACGCCGGCGTCGCCCAGGTCCACCGCCACCGAGACCTCATGCAGGCCGACGTTCGTCGGCCCGAACTCGGTGTTGTAGTCGTTGCGCCCCTCTCCGACCTGCTGCGCCATGGACCGGGCTTCGCTCAGGAAGTCGTACGCGGCGTCAGCGTCATTCAGGCGTGCGGCGGCGACAGCTCGCTGAAGCGTCAGAGCGCCACGAAGGGCCACCGCCGCGGCCTCCCCGGAGTCCGTGAGGGGGCGGAGTGCGTCGGCGGCGGTCCCGGAGGCTTGCGCCGCCTGTTCGAAGTGGCGGGCCCCGAGGAAGACGATGGACAACCGGAACTCCCCGGCCGCCATCAGGAGCGGATCATCAGCGCGCTCGGCAGCGACCACGGCGCGGTCAACCGCGATCCATGCCGCTTCCGCTTCGCCCATGTTGGCCAGGGCGCCGCTGCACGTGTGGTACATGGCGGCCATCAACCGGAAGAGCTGCGGACGCTGCTCTTCGGGGCCGGACCGCACGGCCCCCTCCAGAGAGGGGACCAGCTCTTCCAGGAGTTCCGCCAAGTCCGCGTAGTTCCCGCCGTGCGCAAGGGACCACGCCCGGTCGACCTGGGCGCTCAGCGCGGGGACATCCGGGGGTTCGTGCCGGTCGAGGATGGCGGTCAGGGAGTGTGCGGCGCTCAGCACCAGGCGAAGCCGGTTGGCACCTGGGGGCTCGCCGTCTGCGACCGAGGCGACGATCGGAGCCTCGGCGGCCAGTTCCCCCACCGGAAGGTCGAGGGCGTCGGCGACCTTCTCCAGTACCGTCATGCGGTCGATCCGGCGCACTCCGCGTTCCACCTGGGAGACCCACGCTTCTGAACGCTCCAGGAGCCGGGCGAACTCCTTCTGGGACAGGCCGCGACGTTTGCGATTGAAGGCGATCTTCCGGCCGAGCGCCTTCGCGTACTCAGTGCTCAACGTCGACGCCCTTGCCGGACGTGAGGTCCAAACGGTCCACCTGGACATCGGCTACGTACAGGTCCCGCTGAGCGAGGAACGTCTGGACGTAATCCTGCGACTCGTGAGCCTCGAAAGCGCCCCGGTCGCGGTAGAGCTCGTAGAAGATCCGTTCCAGTGGCCGGCCGTCTACGCGGTGAACTGCGTAGATCAGCGTGCCCGGCTCGTTCTCCTTGATCAATTCCCCAGTGCGCGAGACCAGGGCATCGAATTGTGCCGCGGCGTCCTCGTCCTTGCACGTGAAGCGCACCATCAGCCCGAACATGCGTTCTCCCTTCGCTGATCACTCGTCTCGGCACCACACCTCAGCGTGAACCGTATGCGGCGATAACCCGCACGAAAAGTACGATCCCGCATTTGCGCTATCCGCACACGGGGTACGGTGCTGGTACTAATTGTACGGCCGTGGCTCCTTCGCGTCAGCCGTACCCCAGCTTTGCCGTGCAAACGTGCAGGTCACCCCAGGGAGGGCCGATGTCACGCAACCTCCGAAGCTTGATCGTTTCGACGCACCCATTTCCGCACCAGGCACTCAAACATCAGAGCTGCACAGCGCCCCCTCAGCCAGCAAGCTTCCGCCGGCATCGCTCCGGCAGCGCGACATCGAAGCGCGCCTACCACTGCGAAGCAGCCGCCTACGTGCCGGCAACGGGCCGGTCCTTCGCGCTCGGGACATGCTCGGCACCCACTCCACGGCTGGCCCTGCGCTGGCTGCTCCACCGGGCGGGCCACATCGCAGACCAGCTCGACACCCCCGCAGCCAAGCCCGTACTCCATTGGCTCGGCGACCAAGCCGAGCACGAGCACGCACTCTCACTCCTGACGAGGGGCGAGACCTACACCTTCACCGTCTTCGACGACACCACCCGGTACGCCCTGTCCGCCCGCGCCACCAGGAGCGCACGATGAGCCCCGCAACCCTCACCCGGCACGGCTACTGGTGCGAATGCTGGACCCAGAGCCCGGCAACCGGAACCGCCCCCGCCCTACTCGGCTCCTTCGACGCCACCACCCCGCGGCAAGCCATCCACTGGGTACGCACCAGCCTCCTCACCATCGCCCCCGCCCTGGACGACGAGCCCTACCGCCAAGCCCGCTACTGGGTGACAGACGGACAGACACACTCAGCCCAAGCACTGCACCACGGGCGCTCCTTCAGCCTCACGCTCACCCAGCACAGCACCCGCATCGCCTGGACAGCACGACCGGTCTCCTACCTGCCCCTACTCCACCGCCAGGGCAGGCAACTCCCGACCTGCGCCTACGAATTCGCACCCAGGCCACGAACCAGTTGTCGAGTCTCAGGTGATGTTTGACGTTCTGGTCTCAGCTGATGCTTGACGGTGGGCCTAGACAACATCGGAAACCTTGTGGGGCTTGTTCGCTT
>NZ_JBIAGB010000044.1:0-19326 GCF_042869575.1 Streptomyces sp. NPDC006925 | reverse complement strand
GTGTTGGTGCCTGGGGGCTTCTCAGGGGGCGGAGCCCCCTTAGCGGGGGGCCGTTGGGGGCAGCGCCCCCCGACACGACCTCTCGGCGGCAGCCGAAAAACAACGGGGGCGTGCCCCCACAACGCAAACGCAGCCCGCGGAGGGGAACCGACCCCGCGAAGACGCCCCCCGCGAAGGGGTTAGCGGGAGCGGGCTACGGTTACCTCTACGCGCTGGAACTCCTTGAGGTCGGAGTAGCCCGTGGTGGCCATGGCGCGGCGGAGTGCGCCGAAGAAGTTCATGGAACCGTCGGGAATGTGCGAGGGGCCGAGCAGGACCTCTTCCATGGTGCCGACCGCGCCCAGGTCGACCCGGCGGCCGCGGGGGACGTCCTCGTGCACGGCCTCCATGCCCCAGTGGTGGCCCTTGCCGGGCGCGTCGGAGGCGCGGGCCAGCGGGGAGCCCATCATCACGGCGTCGGCACCGCACGCGACCGCCTTGGGCAGGTCGCCGGACCAGCCGACGCCGCCGTCCGCGATGACGTGCACGTAGCGCCCGCCGGACTCGTCGAGGTAGTCGCGCCGGGCGGCGGCGACGTCGGCCACGGCGGACGCCATCGGCACCTGGATGCCCAGCACGTTCCGCGTGGTGTGCGCGGCGCCTCCGCCGAAGCCGACGAGGACGCCCGCGGCTCCGGTGCGCATCAGGTGGAGGGCTGCGGTGTAGGTGGCGCAGCCGCCGACGATGACCGGCACATCCAGCTCGTAGATGAACTGCTTGAGGTTCAGCGGCTCGGCGGCACCGGAGACGTGCTCGGCGGAGACCGTGGTGCCGCGGATGACGAACAGGTCCACGCCCGCGTCCACCACGGCCTTGGAGAACTGCGCGGTGCGCTGCGGGGACAGCGCGGCGGCGGTCACCACGCCCGAGTCGCGGACCTCCTTGATCCGCTGCCCGATCAGCTCTTCCTTGATCGGCTCGGCGTAGATCTCCTGCATCCGCCGGTTGGCTGTCGCCTCGTCGAGTTCCCCGATCTCCTGCAGCAGCGGCTCGGGGTCCTCGTACCGGGTCCACAGGCCCTCGAGGTTGAGTACGCCGAGGCCGCCCAGTTCCCCGATGCGGATGGCGGTACGCGGGGAGACGACCGAGTCCATGGGTGCGGCGAGGAACGGCAGCTCGAAGCGGTAGGCGTCGATCTGCCAGGCGATGGAGACCTCCTTCGGGTCGCGGGTGCGCCTGCTGGGCACCACCGCGATGTCGTCGAAGGCGTACGCCTGCCGCCCGCGCTTGCCGCGCCCGATCTCGATCTCAGTCACGTCTGCTGCCTCTCACTCTGGTGTGCCGCGGTCCAGTATCGCCGACACGCCGGAGCCCGCGGCTCCGGGAGGGCCGCGGGCTCGGGGACGGGGTCAGCTCCGGGAGTAGTTCGGAGCCTCGGTCGTCATCTGCACGTCGTGCGGGTGGCTCTCCTTGAGCCCGGCCGCGGTGATGCGCACGAAGCGCCCGCGGTCCTGCAGCTCGGGGACGGTGCGGCCGCCGACGTAGAACATGGACTGCTTCAGACCGCCGACGAGCTGGTGCACCACGGCGGCGAGCGGGCCGCGGTAGGCGACCTGGCCCTCGACGCCCTCGGGGATCAGCTTGTCGTCGCCGCTGACGCCCTCCTGGAAGTAGCGGTCCTTGGAGTAGGACTTGCTGTCGCCGCGGGTCTGCATCGCGCCGAGCGAGCCCATGCCGCGGTAGGACTTGAACTGCTTGCCGTTGATGAACAGCAGCTCGCCGGGGGACTCCTCGCAGCCCGCGAGCAGGCTGCCGAGCATCACCGTGTCGGCGCCCGCGACCAGGGCCTTGGCGATGTCGCCGCTGTACTGCAGGCCGCCGTCACCGATCACCGGGACACCGGCCTCCCGCGCGGCCAGCGACGCCTCGTGGATGGCGGTGACCTGGGGAACGCCGATCCCGGCGACGACGCGGGTGGTGCAGATGGAGCCGGGGCCCACGCCGACCTTCACGCCGTCGGCACCGGCGTCGATCAGGGCCTTGGCGCCGTCGCGGGTGGCGATGTTGCCGCCGACGACGTCGACGCGCGGATGGTTCGACTTGATCTTGGCGATCATGTCGCCGACGAGCCGCGAGTGGCCGTGTGCGGTGTCGACGACGACGAAGTCGACGCCGGCCTCGATCAGCGCCTGGGCCCGGTCGTAGGCGTCGCCCGCGACACCGACGGCGGCGCCGACGACCAGCCGGCCCTCGGCGTCCTTGGCGGCGTTCGGGTACTGCTCCGCCTTGACGAAGTCCTTGACGGTGATCAGGCCCTTGAGCGTGCCTCCGCCGTCCACCAGCGGCAGCTTCTCGATCTTGTGGCGGCGCAGCAGCTCCATCGCGGCGTCCCGCGAGATCCCGACCTCGCCGGTGACCAGCGGCATCGGCGTCATGACATCCCGGACCTGGCGGCTGCGGTCCAGCTCGAAGGCCATGTCGCGGTTGGTGACGATGCCCAGGAGCTTGCCCGCGGCGTCGGTGACCGGGACACCGCTGATGCGGAACCGGCCGCACAGCGCGTCGGCCTCCTGGAGGGTGGCGTCGGGGCGGATGGTGATGGGGTCGGTGACCATCCCGGACTCGGACCGCTTGACCTGGTCGACCTGGTTGGCCTGGTCCTCGATCGAGAGGTTGCGGTGCAGCACGCCCACGCCGCCCTGCCGGGCCATCGCGATGGCCATCCGGCCCTCGGTGACCTTGTCCATGGCGGCGGACAGCAGCGGCACGTTGACCCGTACGTTGCGCGAGACGTACGACGCGGTGTCGATGTCCTGCGGCGCCATGTCCGACTCGCCTGGCAGCAGCAGTACGTCGTCGTATGTCAGGCCCAGAGTGGCGAATTTGGCGGGCACTCCGTCGACGTTCTCAGTCATGACACCTTTCCCATGCTTGCCCCGGCCGGATGTCCATGCTAACGGGCCCGGACGGGTGAGCGGACCGCCTGTGGACAAGCTCCGGTCCTCGGGCGCCCGTGGGCGCGAGAGCCCCCGCGCACCTCGCTCACGTGCGGCGGAACTACTGCTCGGCCAGCGCCCGCAGCCGGCTGAGGGCCCGGTGCTGGGCGACGCGGACGGCTCCGGGTGACATTCCCAGCAGCTGCCCGGTCTCCTCGGCCGTCAGCCCCACGGCGACCCGCAGCAGCACCAGCTCACGCTGGTGTTCGGGCAGGTTCGCCAGCAGTTTCTTGGCCCACTCCGCGTCGCTGCTGAGCAGCGCCCGCTCCTCGGGGCCGAGGGAGTCGTCGGGCCGCTCGGGCATCTCGTCCGAGGGCACGGCGGTGGAGCCGGGCCCGCGCATCGCGGCCCGCTGCAGATCGGCGACCTTGTGCTGGGCGATGGCCACGACGAACGCCTCGAACGGCTTTCCGGTGTCCCGGTAGCGCGGCAGCGCGCAGAGCACCGCGATGCAGACCTCCTGGGCGAGGTCGTCGACGAAGTGACGTGCGTCACCGGGCAGTCGGGTCAACCGCGTGCGGCAGTACCGCACGGCCAGCGGGTGCACATGGGCGAGCAGATCGTGCGTGGCCTGGCTGTCGCCCTCGACAGCGCGCTGGACGAGCTTGCCGACCGTGGCGACCTCGGCCGCGTCCGCGGCCCCGGTCGGCGGCGGCCCGCTCTCGTCGTCGCGCATCGGTCCATGGTGCACCGACGCCGCGCGGTTCGCCGCACCGCGCTCGTAGAAGTGAGCCGAAGCGTTATGAGCAGGCGCACTGGCCCTCATGTCCACGCCCTCCCCTCACGCCTGACCGACAGGTCCCCGAGGAACTCCATACAACAAGCATGCGGCACGCGCGAGATTTCTCGGCAGCCGCGGGGGAAATCCGCGGGAACACCTGCCCGGCCGGGGCCGCCGTCCCACTCGTCGGCGACCGGTTCCGGGCGCGGACGAGCGGGCGGACGGGCGGTTGCCGCGCGAGGCGGGACGTGCTCGGCCTGCGGCCGGGAGGTGCCCCGGGCGGACACCCGGCACCAGGTCAGCGGACGAGGCCCCAGCGGAACCCGAGCGCCACCGCGTGCGCGCGGTCCGAGGCGCCGAGCTTCTTGAAGAGCCGCCGGGCGTGCGTCTTGACGGTGTCCTCCGAGAGGAAGAGCTCACGCCCGATCTCCGCGTTGGAGCGGCCGTGACTCATGCCCTCCAGCACCTGGATCTCCCGCGCGGTGAGGGTCGGCGCCGCGCCCATCTCCGCCGACCGCAGCCGCCGGGGGGCGAGCCGCCAGGTGGGGTCCGCCAGCGCCTGGGTGACGGTCGCGCGCAGCTCGGCGCGGGAGGCGTCCTTGTGCAGGTACCCGCGGGCACCGGCTGCGACGGCCAGGGCGACGCCGTCGAGGTCCTCGGCCACCGTCAGCATGATGATGCGGGCGCCGGGGTCGGCGGAGAGCAGCCGCCGCACGGTCTCCACTCCGCCCAGGCCGGGCATCCGGACGTCCATCAGGATCAGGTCGGACCGGTCGGCGCCCCAGCGGCGGAGGACTTCCTCGCCGTTGGCCGCCGTCGTCACACGCTCGACGCCGGGCACGGTCGCGACCGCGCGGCGCAGGGCCTCTCGGGCGAGCGGGGAGTCGTCGCATACGAGGACGGATGTCATGGCCGCCCTCCGCTGCTGATGCGCATCACCTTGAGCCTCCAGGCTGCTTGAGAATCGTCACCTGCGCGATTGACGGCCGCGGAGGACTGCGCCCCGGGCCGGTTCCGAACCAATCGCTTTCGCTCTCTCAACGACGGTCACCCGAAAGAGTTACGGCTTTCAGCCGCCGTCCTCAGCACTCTACGTGAGCGTCCGTACACAGAGCAGCAACATCCCGGCTTTGCGGCGACCGACGCACCATTAATCCTGAAGTGCCCTATTCAGATGCATTACTTCCGTTTTGCGAGTTTGATCGCTAGATTCGCGAAAGAGTCATATTTACGCACGAGTGTCAGATCACCTCCAGCAGCACTCAGGAGAGACGCGATGGCAGACTTCTCCCGCCTTCCTGGACCCAACGCGGATCTGTGGGACTGGCAGCTTCTGGCCGCCTGCCGCGGGGTGGACAGTTCGCTGTTCTTCCACCCCGAGGGGGAGCGCGGCGCCGCCCGCAGCGCGCGGGAGGCGTCCGCCAAGGAGGTGTGCATGCGCTGCCCCGTGCGCGCCGAGTGCGCGGCGCACGCTCTCCAGGTGCGCGAGCCCTACGGGGTGTGGGGCGGACTCACCGAGGACGAGCGCGAGGAGCTGCTGGGCCGGGCCAGGAACCGGCTGGTGACCACGCACAGCCCCGCGCAGGACCAGCGGCCGTCGACCCCGGGCGGAGCAGCTCCGGACGGGGCAGCTCCCGACGGGGCAGCTCCCGACGGGGCAGCTCCCGACGGGGCGGAAGACCCTGGCGGTACGCCCGCCCACGGGGGTGCGGCCGAGCACGCCGCCGAACCGGTCGGCGAGATGTGAGCGGATCCCGCCCGGCCGACCGCATACCCGGGCACCGCGCGGCACCGAGGAAACCCGGACGCCGTGCGGAAACGTTCCCTCACGCGGCGCACACGCCGTCCGGCCCGCCCGCGCCTCCTGGCACGGCCGGGGCGGCGGTCAGCCCCGGGCCGCCGCGAGCCGGTCCAGCATCGCGGCGACGGCGGGCACCCGCGCGAGGTCGGGCAGCGTCAGCGCGACCACCTCGCGCTGCACGGCGGGCGCCACCCGGACCGCACGCGTCCCCCGCGGGCGCACCGACTCCACGGCCAGCTCCGGCAGCACCGCGACCCCCAGCCCCGCGCCGACCAGGCCCACCACCGCCGGATAGTCGTCGGTCGCGAAGTCGATCCGGGGCGTGAACCCCGCCGCCTCGCACACCTGGACGAGGTGCCGACGACAGCGGGGACAGCCGGCGATCCACGGCTCCTCGGCGAGGGTGCCGATGCCGACCTCCTCCGCGTCCGCGAAGGGGTGCCCCTCCGGCACCAGCCCCACCAGCCGGTCGGTCAGCAGCGGCCGGACCACCAGGTCGTCCGCCTCCCAGTCCTCCGCCGGGACGTGCTCCCCCGGGACGTGCTCGCCCGGCACGGGGTCGTAGCGGAAGGCCAGCGCGATCTCGCAGTCCCCCGCCCGCAGCATCTCCACCGAGCGCGGTGGCTCCGCCTCCACCAGCGAGACCCGGGTGCCCGGGTGAGCGGCCCGCATCGCCGCGACGGCGGTGGGCACCAGCGTGGAGCTGCCGCTGGGGAAGGAGACCAGCCGCACCCGCCCGGCCCGCAGCCCGGCCAACGCCGCCACCTCCTCCTCGGCGGCCGTCAGCCCCGCCAGGATCCCGGTGGCGTGCCGGACCAGCGCCTCGCCCGCCTCGGTCGGCCGCGTCTCACGGCCCGTCCGCACCAGCAGCGGAGTGCCCGCGGCGGCCTCCAGCGCCTTCATCTGCTGGCTGACGGCCGGCTGCGTACAGCCCAGCTCACGCGCAGCGGCGGAGAAGGATCCGGTTCGGGTGACCGCGCGCAGGACACGCAGATGACGGGCCTCGATCATGCACCCGAGCATAGGCGAGCATAAGGATGCCTTGGGGAGCGCCGCCGGAATCGGCTCGCTCCTTGGGGTGCTCCTCGGTAGCCTCGGCGCATGGAGCTGCTATCCGTGAACCTCGCCGAGCCCCACCGCTCGGAGCACACCGCCGCCGAAGGCGGTCTGACCGGCATCGACAAGCGGCCCGTCGAGGGTGCCGTCACCGTCACCGCCCCCGGCCCGCGCGGCACCGGGGGCAGCGGACTGGCCGGCGACACCATCGGCGATCTGCGCCACCACGGCGGCGAGGAGCAGGCGGTCTACGCCTTCGCCCGCGAGGAGCTGGACTTCTGGGAGGGCGAGCTGGGCCGGGCGCTGCCCAACGGCGTCTTCGGCGAGAACCTCACCACCCGCGACGTCCCGGTCGACGACGCGCGCATCGGAGAGCGCTGGCAGCTCGGCGCACCCGGCACCGGACCGCTGCTGGAGGTGTGCTCCATGCGGGTCCCCTGCCGCACCTTCGCGGGCTGGCTGAGCGAACAGGGCTGGGTCAAGCGGTTCACGGACCGCCGGATGCCCGGCGCCTATCTGCGGGTCGTCGAGCCGGGCGAGGTGCGCGCGGGCGATCCCGTCACCGTCGTCCACCGCCCCGACCACGAGGTGTCGGTCAGCTTCGTGTTCCGCGCCCTGACCCGGGAACCCGAACTGCTGCCGCGCGTACTGGCGGCGGGCGAGGCGCTGGACCCGCAGGCGCGGGAGCACGCGCTGCGCCGCATCCCGGGCTGACGGACCGTCCTCGCCGGCTGACGGGCCGTCCTTGCCGACTGACGGGGCGCCCTTGCCGACTGACGGGCCGCCACGGCGCCGCGGGTGAGCCGCAGTCCGGCGGTGGCGTGGTCGAGCGAGCCGCGGCCCCGCCAGGCCCGGCCCGGCCCGGCCCGACCCGGCTGCGGAGCCTCGTCCGGCCGTGGCGGGACGGCGGGTTCGTACGGGTGCCCTACCCTCGCCGAGGCGGCCGGACGGCGAATCAGCAGCCGTTCGGGGCCGATAGCGTGGCCGCATGACGACTGCACTGATTACGGGAGCCACCGCCGGTATCGGCGCCGCCTTCGCCCGGCGGCTGGCCGGCCGCGGCTACCACCTCGTGCTCGCCGCGCGGGACACCGACCGGCTCTGGCGGGAGGCGACCGAACTGCACGACCGGCACGGGGTGGAGGCCGACGTCGTCACCGCCGACCTGGCCACGGAGGAGGGCATCGCCGCGGTCGAGGACCGGCTGAACTCCCGGGAACACCCCGTCGACCTGCTGGTCAACAACGCGGGATTCGGCAACAAGGGACGCTTCCTGGAGGTGTCCGTCGCCGACGAGCTGACGATGCTCAAAGTGCACTGCGAAGCCGTGTTGCGGCTGACGTCGGCGGCGACCGCCTCCATGTGCGAGCGGGGGCGCGGCGGGGTCATCAACGTCGCCTCCGTGGCCGCCTTCTTCCCCCGCGGCACCTACGGCGCCTCCAAGGCGTGGGTCACCCAGTTCACCCAGGGCGCCGCCAAGGATCTGGCCGGTCAGGGGGTGCGGCTGATGGCCCTGTGCCCCGGATTCGTCCGCACGGAGTTCCACGACCGGGCCGGGATGGACTCCGCCGACATTCCGCGGTGGATGTGGCTGGACGCGGACCAGGTGGTCGAGACGGCGCTGCGGGACCTCGCGCGCGGCAAGGTGCTGTCGGTCCCCGATCCCCGGTACAAGGCCCTGCTGGGCGCCTCCCGGCTCATCCCGCGCGGCGTGCTGGCCAAGGCATCCTCGACCACGGGACGCAAGTACGGCCCGAAGTAGGGCCGGGCGGCGCCGGAATGGCTCCGCGGCCCCGGCCCGGGCCGCCGCCAAAGCCGCGGACAGTCGCGGAAGGCCGCGGAAAGTCGCGGAAAGTCGCGGAAAGTCGCGGAAAGTCGCGGAAAGTCGCGGTAGGCCGCGGGAAGTCGCGGTAGGCCGCGGGAAGCCGGAGAAAGCAGCGAGGGCGCACCCCGCGACGGGGTGCGCCCTCACCGGACGGCGGGGTGCCTCAGTGGGCGTGCCCGTGGCCGTGGCCCGCGCCCGCGGCCTCGTCCTCCTCGGCCGGCTTCTCGACGACGAGCGTCTCGGTCGTCAGCAGCAGCGAGGCGATCGAGGCGGCGTTCTCCAGCGCGGAGCGCGTCACCTTCACCGGGTCGATGACACCGGCCTTGACGAGGTCGCCGTACTCGCTGGTGGCGGCGTTGAAGCCCTGGCCGGCCTCCAGCTCCGCGACCTTGGCGGTGATGACGTAGCCCTCCAGGCCCGCGTTCTCGGCGATCCAGCGCAGCGGCTCGACCGCGGCGCGGCGGACGGTGGCGACGCCGGTCGCCTCGTCGCCCTCCTTGCCGAGGTTGCCCTCCAGCACCTTGACCGCGTGCACGAGCGAGGAGCCGCCGCCGGAGACGATGCCCTCCTCGACCGCCGCACGGGTCGCGGAGATCGCGTCCTCCAGGCGGTGCTTCTTCTCCTTCAGCTCGACCTCGGTGGCCGCGCCGACGCGGATCACGCACACACCGCCGGCCAGCTTGGCGAGGCGCTCCTGGAGCTTCTCGCGGTCCCAGTCGGAGTCGGTCGCCTCGATCTCGCCCTTGATCTGGGCGACGCGGCCCTGCACGTCCTCGGCCTTGCCCGCACCGTCGACGATCGTGGTGTCGTCCTTGGTGACGGTGACGCGGCGCGCGGAACCGAGCACGTCGAGACCGGCCTGGTCGAGCTTGAGGCCGACCTCCTCGGCGATGACGGTGGCGCCGGTGAGCGTCGCCATGTCGCCGAGCATCGCCTTGCGGCGGTCGCCGAAGCCAGGCGCCTTGACGGCGACGGCGTTGAAGGTGCCGCGGATCTTGTTGACGACGAGGGTGGAGAGGGCCTCGCCCTCCACGTCCTCGGCGATGATCAGCAGCGGCTTGCTGGAGCCGGCCTGCATGACCTTCTCCAGCAGCGGCAGCAGGTCCTGGATGGAGCTGATCTTGCCCTGGTGGATCAGGATGTACGGGTCGTCGAGGACGGCCTCCATACGCTCCTGGTCGGTGACGAAGTACGGCGAGAGGTAGCCCTTGTCGAAGGCCATGCCCTCGGTGAAGTCCAGCTCCAGGCCGAAGGTCTGGGACTCCTCGACGGTGATGACGCCGTCCTTGCCGACCTTGTCCATCGCCTCGGCGATCAGCTCACCGACCTGCTTGTCCTGCGCGGACAGGGCGGCGACGGAGGCGATGTCCTCCTTGGAGTCGATCGGGCGCGCGGTCTTGACCAGCTCGTCCGAGACGGCGGCGACCGCGGCGTCGATGCCCTTCTTCAGGGCGGCCGGGGAGGCACCGGCGGCGACGTTGCGCAGGCCCTCGCGGACCAGCGCCTGGGCCAGCACCGTGGCGGTGGTGGTGCCGTCACCCGCGATGTCGTTGGTCTTGGTCGCCACCTCCTTGAGGAGCTGGGCGCCCAGGTTCTCGTACGGGTCCTCCACCTCGACCTCACGGGCGATGGTGACGCCGTCGTTGGTGATGGTGGGGGCGCCGAACTTCTTGTCGATGACGACGTTGCGGCCGCGGGGGCCGATGGTCACCTTCACGGTGTCGGCGAGGTTGTTGACGCCCCGCTCAAGGGCGCGACGGGCGTCCTCGTCGAACTTCAGGATCTTCGCCATGGAAGCTGTTGTGTCCTCTCACACGTCTCGCACGTCTCGTACGCGCCCGTGTCGGCCCGTACGAGCCGCGCCCTGGTCCCTGCTACCTCGCGTGAGGAGCGGGCACCAGGGCGCGTATCGACTGCACGCTGCGGCTTCGGGAAGCTGCCGCGTCCGTAGTCCGTACTGCTTCTCGCCGTACTACTTCTCGACGATCGCGAGAACGTCGCGGGCCGAGAGGACGAGGTAGTCCTCGCCGCTGTACTTCACCTCGGTGCCGCCGTACTTGCTGTAGAGCACGATGTCGCCGACGGACACGTCGAGCGGCAGGCGGTTGCCGTCCTCGAAGCGGCCCGGACCGACGGCCAGGACGGTGCCCTCCTGGGGCTTCTCCTTGGCGGTGTCCGGGATGACCAGGCCCGAGGCCGTGGTCTCTTCGGCGTCGAGCGGCTGGACCACGATGCGGTCCTCGAGCGGCTTGATGGCAACCTTGGAGCTGGCGGTCGTCACGATCCGACCTCCCCCTTCGGAGATCTCAATACGTCAAACTGAGGGCTTATGTCTGGAGTGGCGACCTGGTAGATCCGTCGTCGCGGGTGCCGGATCTGCCCGTCGCGTACTGCTGGCACTCACACGGGGAGAGTGCCAAGGTCGAGATTATGCCTGGCTTAGCACTCGGTCAAGCGGAGTGCTAGCCGCACCGGCTCGCGCCGAACCTGACAGGCGCCCTCACCCGTCCCCGCTCGGCGGCTCGCGCCCCTTCCGCGCCCGTCAGCCCGCGCCCTCCAGCAGCGCCTCGAACTGCTCCACCGCCTGCACGAGAGCCTCCGGCTCCGGCCGCGGCCCGCTGGTCGGCGCGTCGAAGCCGCACAGTCCGGCCAGGGTGAGCAGCCGCTTCTCGTCGGTGATCCACTCGCCGCGCGCGGCGAGCACGGCGTGGCCCGCCTGCGCCGCCACGGTCGCGAGCGCGCCGGAGACCTCGGTGACCTGGCCGCGCGGACGCCGAGGTGACCTGGCCGCGCGGACGCCGACTGCGCGCCCGGCGGCCGTGTACGGAGCTGCGCGGACAGCGCGGACAGCGCGGACGACCCCACGCGCCCGCACGGAGAGGAGCGGTATCAGGGCTCGGGCCCGGGTGCCGGGCTGGGCGCGTGTCGTCACTGCACGCCCCCCCGAGACCACGCCCGCACGGCCCGGCGCACGGGCTGCGGGAGCGGCGCGGGACAATGGGCGGGTGGATCGTGAGGTGTTCGCGGAGCTGCTCTCCGACGAGGGGCAGGCGCTGCTGCGGGAGGTACGAGGGGTCGAGCCCGCGCAGGAGCTCGCCGTGGCGACGCGGCTGCGGCAGCGGCACGAACCCGCGCTGGTGTCCGCGGCCCTGGCCCAGAGCCGGCTGCGCGCCCGCGCCGAGGCGAAGTTCGGACCCGCCGACGCGCAGGCCCTCTACTTCACCGCGGACGGGCTCGAACAGGCCACCCGCACCCAGGTGGCCGGGCACCGTGCCCGGCGGATGCGCAGCCTCGGCGTCCGCAGCGCCGTGGACCTGTGCTGCGGCATCGGGGCCGACGCGCTGGCGCTGGCCCGGGAGGGCATCCGGGTGCTGGCCGTCGACCGCTCGCCGCTCACCTGCGCGGTGGCCCGCGCCAACGCCGCGGCGCTGGGGCTCGCGGAGCTGGTCGAGGTGCGGTGCGCCGACGTCACCGAGGTGGACACCGGCGGCTGGGACGCGCTCTTCGCCGACCCGGCCCGCCGCACCGGGCGGGGCCGGGTCTTCGATCCGGAGGGCTACTCGCCGCCGCTGAGCTGGGCCGTGCGGACGGCCCGCACCGCACCGCTGGCCGCGCTGAAGGTGGCGCCCGGCATCCCGCACGAGGCGGTGCCCGCGGAGGCGGAAGCGGAATGGGTCTCCTGCGGTGGCGACGTCAAGGAGGCGGTGCTGTGGTTCGGCGGCGGCCGGACGGGCACCGGCGGCGTGCGCGCGACGCTGCTGCCCGCCGGCGAGACCCTCGCCGGGGAGGGGCTGCCCGACCCGGAGGTGGGGCCGGTCGGCCGGTATCTCTACGAGCCGGACGGCGCGGTGGTCCGCGCCCACCTGGTCGCCGAGCTGGCCCAGCGGGTGGCCGGGCGGCTGATCGACCCGACGATCGCGTACGTGACCACCGACGCGGTGCACCCGACGCCGTTCGCGACCGGGTACGAGATCACCGACGCGCTGCCGTTCAACGTCAAGAAGCTGCGTGCCCTGCTGCGGGAGCGCGGCGTGGGTGTCGTCACCGTCAAGAAGCGCGGCTCGGCGGTCGAACCGGAGGAGCTGCGCCGGAAGCTGAAGCTGGACCCGAAGGCGGCGCCCGGCTCCTGCACCGTCTTCCTCACCCGGATCGCGGGCGCGCCCAGCATGCTGCTCGGGCATCCGCTGGCCTGACCCGCGCGGACCTCAGCGCCCGCGGCGGGAACGCTTGGTGCGGGTGGTGCGGGTGGTGCGGGTGAAGTCGCCGCGCAGGACGCGCCCGGTGAGCGGCTCCTCGGTCAGCGAGCCGTAGCCGGTGGCGGCCCACAGACTGTGCTCGGGCGGGACCTCGAAGTACGGGATGCGGCGGCCGTCGTGCTTGTGGGTGAGGACCTCCGGCACGCGGCGCGCGGAAACCGCCGCCGAGCACTCCCGGCACGCGGCGACGCGCAGGGCCTCGCGGCGGCCCAGCGGGCGCCAGCGGATCCGCTCGGCGGCGGCGCCGTGCAGCGGGTCGAAGAAGCACAGCGGCAGCGTCGGCGCCGCGGCCCGGGCCTTGCGGCGGCTGCGGGGAGCCGGTTCGGAGCGCTCCAGCGCGTCCCGGCCCTCGTGCAGCAGCGCGAGGACGCCCGCGAGGTCTGGAGTGTCGCGGGCCTCGTCCAGCACGGTGCACGCCGCGGCGTACGCGTCCAGGGAGAGCTGGAGCAGGTCGCTGTCGGCGTGCTCGCCCGGCTCATGGGCGATCAGCTTCTCGTTGTACGCGAGGAGTTCACGCTGGGCGCGCTTGCGCAGGTCCCGCACGCCCGCCGTGCGCGCGGTGGCGAAGACGGAACGCGGCGAGGTGAACGGCGCCCGCGCCGAGGTCCGCGCACGCCACCGCACGGTGCGGAAGCCCAGCACCGCGGCGGCGAGCACCGCCACCGCCGACCCGATCAGCACCCCGAGCAGCAGCGGGGAGGGGCCGGCGTCCGCACCGCTGTCGTCCGCGCCGCCACCGTCCCCGCCGCCGTCGTCCGCGCCGCCACCGTCCCCGGCGCTGTCGTCCGCGCCGCCACCGTCCGCAGCGCTGTCGCGCTCCGCCGGGTCGTCGTCGTGCAGGTCCGCGGTGGCTTTCTCGTACTGCTTCTCGCCGTCGCCGGACCGCACGATCTCCAGCGCGCGGGAGAACTTGGCGTAGAGACTCCGGCCCTTCATGTCGTCCTGGTGGCCGACCGCGGCGACACCCCAGAACGCCTGGTACTGGCCGTCGCGGGGGAACTCGAAGCCGTCCAGGTACCCCTCGTTGGTGCTGAGGGTCATGTAGACGGCCTTCTTCTGCGCGCCCTCCGCCATCCGGTAGCGCACCACATCGACCATCTTCTCCGGGTCGCCACCCCACGCGTCACCGGAGATGAGCGGGACGACGACGACCCGGACGGGCAGACCGGACGCCTTGATCTTCGCCACCAGCCGGCGCTGCTCGTCGGGCGGGAACGCCGACCGGTAGGCGGGATCGACATACACGGGTGAGGTGCGCAGCCCGTCGGCTATCCGCTGCCCCGCGGAACCGGCGTCGGAGGCACCGTCCGGATCGTCGTCGGCCCGAGCCGGTGCCCCGGCGGCGAGCGCGAGCGCCAGTACGGCGGCGAGAGGCAGCAGGACAGCGGCGAGGAACCGGGCCGCGCCTGCCGCGGACGCGGACCGTGCGCCGCGCGCGGCACGTCGTTCAGTGGACACCCAGTTGCTCCCGGACTCGGCGGACTATCAGGTCGGCGGTCAGCTCCGCGCCGACCCCGGTGCCCTGGACGGCGAGCGGCCCGGGGATGCGGTGGTAGGGCTCGTACGGTGCGGAACGTGCCGCGCCGGGTACGGGCAGGCACAGCAGCCGCGTCGCCACGATCTCGGCAGCCCGCGCGGGCCGCGAGCCGCCCGTCGGCAGCGCGGCACGGCACTCGGCGCAGAGCGGGCGGGGCCGCACGGCGCCGGTCTCACCGGGGAGTTTCAACCGCCCGGTCGCGGACGCGGGTCCGTGCAGCGGGTCGAGGGTGCACAGCCGGATCTTCCCGGCGCCGCGGGCCGCAGGTCCGGCGCCGCGCTCCAGCAGGGCGCGGCCGGTGCGGATCAGCACGAGACCGGCCGCGAGGGTGGGCGCGTCGGCGTCGGCGTCCACCCGGTTGTCGCCCTCCTGGTCGAGGAGGAGGGTCGCGGCGTCGAGGCAGTCCCAGACCTGGGCGCGCACGGCGTCGGGCAGCCTGTCCGGGGCCGCTTCGAACGCGTCGTTCAGCTCGCCGAGTTCCTGCCGCGCCGTCCGGCGCAGCCGCCCGGCCGGGAGACGCGCGGGGAGCTGCGACGGGGTGCCGCCCGCGCCGCTCACCCGGACGGCCGGTGCGGGCCGGATCGCGGTACGTATCCGTCCGGCGGCGGCGAGACCGGCGGCCGTCACCCCGAAGGCGGCAGCGGCACCCACCACCCCCATCAGCAGTCCGGGCGCGAAGTCCCCCGCGTAGAGGGAGGGCAGTACGTCCTCGGTCACCGCGTCGTCCGCGGCCGACGGCTCCAGGTAGGGGCGCCCGGGCGGGGCGTGCGGGGCGCGGCCGACGGCCCGGAGCGCGCCGTCCAGCCGCTGGTAGAGCCCCCCGTCCTCGGAGTCCTGCGTGCCGTCCCCGCCGAAGCGCAGGTCCTCCGTGGCGTCCTGGAGCGCCGCACTGTCCAGTCGGGCGCCATAGTTGACGAGTTCCAGCTCGCCGCGCTCGGAGGCGTCCGCGATCACGTAGAGGCCGTCGCTGTCCTTCCCCAGCCGGTCGTGCAGCCGGTCGTGCAGCCGTTTGGCGAGGCGGGCACCGTCCCCGGCCGACTCGTCAGCGGTGACGAGGGGGACGACGGCGACCCGGACCGGAACATCCAGGCGCGCCACCCGCTCCCGCAGCCGCTCCAACTGAGCCCGGCTCAGCAGTCCGGCCCCGAGCGGGTCGACGTAGACGGGGTCGGCGCGCAGCCCCTGGGCGACCCGCACGGCCCTGGCCCGCAGGTCGGCGGCGGTGGGCGGCCGGTCGGCGTCCGAGCGGGTGTCGTCGAAGACGAGCGGCGCACCGGCGCCGATCACCAGGGCCGCCCCGGCGGCGACGGGCACCAGCAGCCGGAGCCGCGGCCCCTTCCCGCCCCGCCGCCGGATGTACCAGCCGGTGGCGACCAGGAACACCGGTACCCCGGTGAGCAGGATGCCGGTGAGGAAGCCTTGGTTCTCGCGGTCGGTGCGGCTGGTGTGGAGCTTGTCCGGCTCCTCACCGGCCCGGCTCGCCTCCAGTCCGCGCTCGGCGCGCCGCGCCGCGTCGCCGGACCGCAGCACCCCCACGAAGTGCCGGAACACCTCCAGGGTGCCCGCGTCGTAGGGCAGTTCGAAGAGGGTCGCCGTGGCCGCGTCCCGGGCCGGCACGTCCACCCCGAACGTCTCGGTGCGCGGGCTCCCGCCGTCCTCGCCGAGCAGGACGTAGAGCCCGTCCTTGCCGAGCCGGTCGTGCACGGCCGCCAGCAGCCCCTCGCCGCGCGCGGCCCCGGACCCGGGGAGCACCAGCACATACGTGGGCACGCCGGTGCGCTTCGCCGCCTCGGCGAAGGCGGACCGGGCGGAGAGCGGATTGGTCCGCGGAAGCTGGTCGGAGAGGTGGACGGGGTTCTCGCGCAACTGCTCGGCCAGATAGGCGGCGGGCGTCGCCGGTTCATCCGCGGCCACCGCCGTACCGGTCGTGTGCGCCAACCCCCCTGCTTCCAGCAGGCCCAGCAAGGCGGCCAACAGCATCGCACGTCCCCGCACACTCCACCCCCGCATGCGGCTCCCCCGAAATCAGCCGTAGTCGTTCCACCTGGCCTGTCGCCCGAGACCGAATATTCATCCTTCCAGGAGCGGGGCCCGGACGGGACACCGGGTTCAGCATTCCTCCGGGTCCCGCGAAGGAGCACCGGGGGTCTGAGCCGCGCCGATTCGTCTACCGTGTCTCAGGGACATCCTGCGACCGTGCGCTCAGAAGCGCCGACCAACCGGTCTCGGGACGTTGCATGTCGATGCGCCGAACAGGGGGAGCATGGAGCGGCTCAGAGTCGAAGGAGTCGATCTCGCACAGCTCATTTCGGACCTGGACGAGATGGAGCGCTATCTCGAAGCGAAGATCGCGCGGATGGACGGCCTGCTGGACCTCGTGGGTCGGCGTTGGCGCGGTCCAACTGCCGCTGCCTACAAGGAGCTGCAGGAAGGACTGACCGAGGACGCACGCTCCGTGCGGGAGTCACTGATCCTCATCGAAGAAGCGGTCAAGGCGAGCAAGGACGGTTTCACCGCACAAGAGCTCGACGTGCTCACGGCTATGAGCAAGCTTCGGGTCACCACCGAGGGACAGGAGAAGCTGCTCGGCATGGCGGACGCCAACCCTGTGGCCGGGCTTCCGAAGAGCAAGTTGGCCGATCTGTAGACCGAAGACGCGGGCTGCTGCCACAGGGCCGACTCGGACGCCAAGAGACGTCGGTCCGGCCCGCTGCCGCCGGGCAGCGGGCCGGGAAGGGGCATCGCACGAGAGTGCGGTGAGACGGGAGGGGGCACGAATGTCCGGCGCTCACAACGACGACGACCTCGCTGTCGACTTTGCGACGCTGAAGCGACTTTCCGGCGAGATGGAGGACATCCTCGCTGATCTCACGGAGAAGCTCGAAACGCTGTGGACCCGGTCCGAGAAGGTCGTGAGCCATTGGGAGGGCGAGGCACGTGAAGTGTGCGTCGATGTCCTGGACCGTTGGGACCGCTCGATGCAGGATCTCGAAGGTGCTCAACGCTGGCTGCACGATGTCGTCACCAACGGGCACGTCAACTACGCGTCGGCACACCGCGCCGTACTGCGCGGCTGGGGTGACGGCTGATGGCGACCCCCACACCGGAGCCCGCCCCGTCCCAGTCCCCCTCCGCACAGGACGTCGACGGCGAGGAAAAGGGCGATGCCGACGCGGACCGGCCCGAGCCCTCACCCTCGCCCGGGCATCCCCCGGATCCTGACTACGAGCCCGAGCCACGGCGCACGGGCCACGACGGCAGACCCACCGACGAGCGGCGAGCCTGGGAACGCAAGCAGCTGCGCCCTGCTCCACCGGATGACAGCGGCGGCTTCGACATCAAGCCGAGCCACGTCTACTACGTCTCGGCGCTCGTCAGGGACGAGCAGTTCGCGCTGCACAAGGCGCTCAACACGATGGTCGAGGACGCCCACTGCCGACAGGCTGCCGGAAAGGGCAGCGGCCCTGACGATTTCGCGGAGGCCTACGCGAAAGTCGCCGCGAAGTTCCTCACCGTCTGGTCCCGGAGTATTCAGTCCGTAGGGGGTGTCTCCCTGGGGCTGACCGAGACGGCGAATAATTATTGTGCAGCAGAATGGTTCTCCCGCGGCATGTACGGCCCACCGCCGCGGCAGTCACCCCCCATCGGGGTCGGAAAGGCAAAATACGGACCGCTGGCCGACATCCAGTGGACGGGCACCGGAGATGGCACGGATATTCCCCTGGTTGCCGGCCTCGGTGACATTCCGGACTGGCTCTCCGTGGTGATCGAGCCCGCCATCAAGGAAGGGCTGCGGCTCGGCAGGACACACGACATCACGCCGGGCGCCGATACGGGGGACCTGCGCAAGGTTGGCAAGGCGTGGCACTCCGCAGGCGTCGCGGCCAAGGGCGTAGCCGGCAAGCTCAACGGCCACATGGGCTATCTGACCAATGAACGCAACGACGATTGGCGAGCCGCCATGCACGGCTTCTGCCAGCAGATCTGGGGTACCACCCCCTGGGGTGCGCCTCGTACCCGGGATGGAGAGCGCGTCCCCAAAGGGCAGCAGCAGCCCGATGACCGCGAGTGGCGTACCAATCCGAAGGTCGAACCGGCTGACCGGAGACCGATCATCGAGATCCTGGAGAAGACGGCAGACGCCGTGAAGAAGGAACTCGACCACGTCGCGCACATTGCCGACACCACCCGGGACACCACCTCACGGCTGGGCGCCGAAGCGGCGAAGGCCACGGTGAAGGACCTCACGATGGGCCTCGACTGGGGAGAACTCACCCGGCTTGCCGGAACGCTGGTCTTCGCCGAGATCGTTTCGACGTTCCGGTCGCACATGGACAAGGAAGCGGTCAACCGTGCGGTCGACGTGTATCAGGAGGCCTTTCACTCCAGTGCCAGCGAACTGCGCAAGCTCCTTCCCGAACTGGAAGAGGCCCAGCACAGCGCACCTACCTACGCATCCGAGACGGCCAGGGCTCAGGCATTCGGAGCCCGTTCACTCGACGAGTTCAAAAACCGGCATCGCTGGACGAAGAAAAAGGATACCGACAAAGGAAAATACACGGTCGACCTGGCCGGTAGCGAGTGGCTGAACAATTCACACACCGCCAACAAGCATGTGGGACTCACCGACGATCAGTTGGCTCAGCGGCTTCGCGACGACCTGAAGAAGCCCCCACGCCCCGGAACCGAATGGCCGCATGGACAGCCGCAGATCGGCAACGCCTCCACGTTCAAGGACATGGAGTCGGCACAGAAGATGACCCAGTACGCGATCGACAAGAATTCAAAAGAGATCAAAGACTGGCTCAAATCGCCGTCCGGTCCGCTGGTCATCGAAACGGACAAGACACCGTACGGAGTTTCCGGCCGGAGCATCGACCGACACGAGTTGAAGAACAACCCCTATCCCGTCGACAAGGCTGAGAACGTACACGGCGTGCAGGCCAAACTCATCTACGACGCCTCTCTCGACCCACCGTTCACGGTGCTCACGTCCATGCCGAAAGACGTGTCCAGATGAGCCTTCAGAAACCTCGGTTCCCTCAGCCACCTCACACTAACCTCGATCTTTCGTGACGGTCCGTCGGTTTCTTCGGCGGGCCGTTTCGGTTGTTCGGGGTCGGTGGTGGGCACGCTGATGGCCCGGCTGTCGCGT
>NZ_JBIAGB010000043.1:0-23494 GCF_042869575.1 Streptomyces sp. NPDC006925 | reverse complement strand
GCGCAGAGCACGCTGCTCGACCGGCCGCATCGGCCGTGCCGTCACCGCTGTCCACACTCTCCTGACCTGCAGCTATTCAGGATGAAAGAGGTTCAGTGCCACCGGGACGAGTTGCCGTAGTCACCGCAAAACTGCAAGATACCGATGACCGCACAAATCGTGATGGGGGGACCACTGTGAGCGATGACGCGCACGGCCAGAAGAAATCCGAGGAGCTGAAGGGGCTCCCAAAACCCCTGTTCCTCCCAACCCCGCCTGGTGAACAGACACTGTTCGAGGAACCACGGGAAGAGGGGGATATGCGATTGCCCCTGTCCCGTTGGCGGTCGCCACTCAGGCCGCAGCCATCACTGAAAGTCTCACACGCCACCCTGCGCAAGAGCGCCGAAAGCGCATCAGACATCAGAGGTAAGTTCCACAAAGCGGCAGCCTCTCTGGAAAAGTCAACAACAACTGCACACACGGAATTCGAGGGATGGCTGACTGCGGAGGCACTAGAGACCTCACACAAAAAATGGGAGGAGCAGGCGGCAAATGCCAGTGAATGGCTTGGTCGAATCGCCGCGAGCCTCCGGGAAGCCAAGAAGGCATACAAAACGACGGATCATGAAACCGACCTAAAATTGCGGCAAATTTCCCCCGATGCGGATCCGAAAGGCACCGGACAGCCACATCCGAATAGCAAGCCCACCCGCTCAGCCCTGGATGGCTTCTGATGACCTCGTTCCGAAAAATAATGAAGACGGACTCCTCCGTGCTAGCCGATCTCGCCAAGAAATGGGACGACGTGGTCGAAGACACGAAGGGTCTCTCCGGGCGAGTGCATCGCGAACTGACAAAGCCTCTTCGGGATGAAGGGTATTGGGAGGGTGCTGCCGCACCATACGCATGGCAGATGATTGACGACATGCAGCGCCAAGTACACCGGGCCCGAAATGTTGCAAAGAAGGTCAAGAAGCTCCTGGAAGACGGAGCTTCCGAGCTGGAGGAAATCCGCACTGACCTCAAGTCAGCAGTCAAGGAGATAGAATCAGATCCGATGCTCCGAGTTAGCGATGGGGGCGTAGTCCGATGTACGGTCCCAGGAACTGTCTCACCGGGAAATCAAAGCAATATGGAGTCGGCACAGAAAAAGATCGATGCCATAGTACGAAGAGCAGTCTTGAAGGACAAGCAACTGGCGTACACCCTCGTGGCCGACATAGGTCTGGATCAGTGGTTCAACGCTGACCCGCAACATACAACCATCAATTCAACAGAGAAGATAAGCGACGCAGAGTATACGGCCCTTGACCGCGTACTGGTAGGCAAAAAACAGGGCTACACAAATGACAATACCGGGCCGTATGAGATAGGCGGGCACTGGGCGAGTGGCACAGGCCCCAAAAAGCACGAATTTGTCGACAACGATCGTCTCACCAAGCTCATAACCCGGAGCAAGAGCATGGAAGGGATCCGAAAAGACGTAAGCGAGCAAGTGGAGGCCGGCAAGCTCAAAGGGAAGGCCCGTCACTCTATTGCAGAAGGTGGGATTGTTGGAGCCGGCAAGCAACTCATACTGAAAGACATACCCGCCATTGCGACCAACAACAAGGATGACCTCGGAGAGGCGTTTGTCGGATCGTATACCGTCAATTATCGAGTCGTTGGAGAGGATGCCAACGGCGACAAGGTAGTCCGTTACACGCTGCGAAACAGCACCAGCACCTCATCCTTCCTGCACTTCCTCGGATATGGGAAGTGGCTTGAGACAGCCAACCACGACAAAGACGGCTTCCCAGGCAAGACAGTAAACCAAACCTATGATTGGACAGAGCGGGTTCCCAATGACAAATAGGTTGCACCGCCCTGCCTCCAAACCGTCCCCGCGTGCGCCGCGCGAGAGCTGGCGAAAAGTTCGTATACCTGCCCTGGGCTGTGCAGCCATGCTGACCGTCGCACTTCTCGTCCCAGCCGGCTGCGGCCTGCTGTTTGGTCGTCATGAGGACTGCCCGAGCAATACGGTCGGAGTGATGACATCCCAACTGAACGGCACCTACGAAGGGCCCTACGGTTCGCGCATAACACTGACCGGGGGAGAGAACGATGAGGGGCGGGCCAGAGTCAAGGATTGGCCAACGGATTTCTCCGATGTGGACAGCGAGGGAAATCACGGTGGAAAATTCTCAGGAAGAGGCTCTTGGCGATACAGCCTGGAACAGTATGCAGGTGAAGATGACTATTACTCCCAGATGCAGTTCCACTTCTCTTCGGGGGAGGCATCGCCTCAGGATCTAGAGGTTGGCGGGTCCCGAGACGATCCTGTTCTTTTTTTCCAGCCTGACCCTGACAGTTGCCCCACTGTTGTTTACCACCAGCGCAGGACCTCGTAGTGCCGACGCCCTGACAAGCACGAGTCAAGGAGCTACAGGTTCAAGCGAGCCGTGCACCCCGGCATGCGGCTCACGCCTGCCGCTTCTCGGCGCGCTCCTCGTTCACTGGGCAACATGCAGCCGATCAAGGGCCGACCCTCTCCCTGGATCTCTCTCGGCGCCACTTCGCCGACAACGGCTCGTGGCCCGGTCTATCGGGCCTCTCAGCCCCCCAGGAAACTACTCCGCCACCCCGAGATGCTCCTCCTCTCTCATTGGACCAGGTGACCTACCGTCGAATCGGTCCTCTGTGCCGGCATCCTGACGACGATACACATCAGCACCACCCAGCCACGCCCCAGAGACCGGCGTCCACCGCCGGGATGAAGTCGGCGTCGCCAGACTGTCGTCTTCCATCGCCGGACCGCGCACTCACCTGCTCGGCTCGGCGCAGTACTCGCGAACCACGTTATGGTCTTTGTCACGCTGCGGTCATCGGCATGGCTCGACTCAGGCGTCGAGCCTCGCCGCTGGCCAAGCGGCCGTATGACCTCCGTCATGCGGCCGTCTCCATGTGGCTCAGCTCGGGGGTGGAGCCGCAGGCAGTTGCCCAGCGCGCCGGCCACAGCGTGGCGGTGCTGTTCCGCGTCTACGCGAAGTGCCTGGACGGTGCGGCGACCACCGCGAACGCGCGGATCGAGGCCGCGCTGAGGGACGGCCGGTAGCCCGGTGCGGGGCTGCCCCACGGCTGCCCCACACGCGCTGGTCACCACGCGATTCAGGGTGAGACACACCGGGATATTCGGCACATCTCGCCGCTACGGCCGCCCTACGCAGCAGAAAGGGCCCGCTCCAGCGTTTTCGCTGGTCGCGGGCCCTTTCGAGGCTGTGGCGGCGCTAGGATTCGAACCTAGGAAGGCTGAGCCGGCAGATTTACAGTCTGCTCCCTTTGGCCGCTCGGGCACACCGCCAGGGGTTGCTGCCGGGCACTCCGCCTGGGGCGGTGCGCCGTGGCAACGGTGTAAACCATACCCGATGCACCGGGGTGGTTCGCCACCCGGTTGATCAGCCGCGCGGGGCCGTCGGGCGGGCCACCTGGCAGGGCCGCGGGGCGGTCCGGGTGCTGCGCCACGACGCCGCTCGCCGCAGGGGTCGGAGCACGGTCGCGGGTGGCTAGGCTTTGCGCACGGCCCTCCGGGGTCGTTCTCTGCCGGATCTATGTACGAGGAGCCAACTCACCATGGCCGACTCCAGTTTCGACATCGTCTCGAAGGTCGAGCGGCAGGAGGTCGACAACGCGCTGAACCAGGCCGCGAAGGAGATCTCCCAGCGCTACGACTTCAAGGGTGTGGACGCGTCCCTCGCGTGGTCGGGCGAGCGGATCGAGATGCGGGCGAACTCGGAGGAGCGGGTCAAGGCCGTGCTCGACATCTTCCAGTCCAAGCTGGTCAAGCGCGGTATCTCGCTGAAGGCGCTGGACGCCGGGGAACCGCAGGCCTCGGGCAAGGAGTACCGCATCTCCGCGTCGCTCCAGGAAGGCATCTCGCAGGACAACGCGAAGAAGGTCGCGAAGGTGATCCGGGACGAGGGCCCCAAGGGCGTCAAGGCCCAGGTGCAGGGCGACGAGTTGCGGGTGACCTCGAAGAGCCGGGACAGCCTGCAGGAGGTCATCGGCCTGCTGAAGGGCAAGGACTTCGACTTCGCCCTCCAGTACGTCAACTTCCGCTGACGTCGGCGCGTCGTTCCGGCCCGCTCGGTCCCACCATGCGGCGGGGCCGCGCGGGCCGGCGCGTGTTCCGGGCGACGCGGGCGGACTGACGGTCGATCGGCCCCGCCCGCGGCGCGGGCGGGGCGGGGTTCACCAGCGGTATCCCGGGTAGGCCGCCGGGGCGCTGGTGGAGACGATCTCGCGGCCCAGCGGCATCAGTGAGATCGGGACCATCTTGAAGTGCGCCAGCCCGAAGGGGATGCCGATGAGGGTGAGGCACAGGCCCACTCCCAGCGTGATGTGGCCGAGGGTGAGCCAGATGCCCGCGAAGACGAGCCAGACGATGTTCCCGGCACCGGACGCGGCGCCCGCTCCGGGGCGCTGTACGACCGTTCTGCCGAACGGCCACAGGGCGTAGGCAGCGATGCGGAAGCAGGCCAGGCCCCAGGGGACCGTGATGATGAGCACACAGCAGATGAGTCCGGCCAGGACATAGCCCAGGGCCATCCACAAGCCGGAGAAGATCAGCCAGATGAGATTGAGGAGGGTCTTCACCCGGGCCAGCCTGCCATCTTCTCCAGCCGGGCGACACGTTCCGCCATCGGAGGATGGGTGGAGAAAAGTTTCGTCATACCGCCCTCGCCGCGGCGGAACGGGTTGGCGATCATCAGGTGGCTCGCCGTCTCCAGCCGCGGCTCGGGCGGCAGCGGGAGCTGGGCCGTGCCGGCCTCCAGCTTGCGCAGGGCCGAGGCGAGCGCCAGAGGATCCCCGGTGAGCTGGGCCCCGGAGGCGTCCGCCTCGTACTCGCGGGAGCGCGAGACGGCCAGCTGGATGAGGGAGGCCGCGAGCGGGCCCAGCAGCATGATCAGCAGCATCCCGACCAGACCGGGCCCCTCGTCGTCGTCGGCCCGCCCCACGGGGATCAGCCAGGCGAAGTTGACGAGGAAGAGCACCACCGAGGCGAGGGCGCCCGCGACGGAGGAGATGAGGATGTCCCGGTTGTGGACGTGGCTGAGTTCGTGGCCCAGGACCCCGCGCAGCTCGCGCTCGTCCAGCAGCCGCAGGATGCCGTCGGTGCAGCACACCGCGGCGTTGCGCGGGTTGCGTCCGGTGGCGAAGGCGTTGGGCGCCTGGGTGGGCGAGAGGTAGAGCCGCGGCATGGGCTGGCGAGCGGCTGTGGACAGCTCCCGGACCATGCGGTAGAGCTGCGGCGCCTCGAACTCGCTGACCGGACGGGCGCGCATGGCGCGCAGTGCCAGCTTGTCGCTGTTCCAGTACGCGTAGGCGTTGGTGCCCAGCGCGATCAGCAGCGCGACGACCAGGCCCGTGGTGCCGAAGAAGCTCCCGATGACGACGATGAGAGCGGACAGCCCTCCCAGGAGCAGGGCTGTCCTCAGCCCGTTGTGCCGGCGGTGCACGGTACGCCCTCCAGATGGTGCTGCGGAGCCCTGACCCGGGCAGACCTTCCGCCCTCAGCAACCCCGTCCAGTGGACCCTCCCTTTTGCGTCAACGGAGAGCGGGCGTTCTCAGTTCCCCCGGGTCCTCCCGTCGGCGTGCCGCCCGGCGGGCGCGTCGGCGCTGCGCCAGTGATCGCGGCGGGGCGTGTCCAGGGGTCCCCCGGCGCGCGCGGTCAGAAGAGCGCGGCGGTGGTGAACCGGAGCACGAGCTGCGGCGCGCCGGAGGTGGCCAGCGCGAGCGCCGCGGTCAGCGCGAGGGTCGCGGTGAGCGGGGCGGAGAGCCGCGGGCGGGGCGAAGGCGTCCGCTCCTGGTCCGCGGCGGGACGGAAGAGCAGCGCGGTCCAGGTGAGGTAGTAGACGAGCGCGACCACGACGTTGAGCGCCATGACGACGGCGAGCCAGCCCAGTCCCGCGTCCACGGCGGACTGGAAGACGGCGACCTTGGCGAACAGGCCGACGACACCCGGCGGCAGTCCGGCCAGGCACAGCAGGAAGAACGCGAGGGCCACGGCGGGGACCGGGCGGGTGTGGACCAGACCGCGGAAGTCGTCGAGGCGGCCGTCCGCACCGGAGGGCCGGACCGCGGCGACGACGGCGAAGGCGCCCAGGTTCACGACGGCGTACATCAGGGCGTAGGCGAGCGTGGTGCCGACCGCCCGGTCCGGCTCGTCCGTGTACCCGGCGGCGGCGATGGGGACCAGCAGGTAGCCCGCCTGTCCGACCGAGGACCAGGCGAGCAGCCGGACGGCTCCGTGGGCCCGGTCCGTGCGCTGCCGCAGCGCGCCCAGGTTGCCGACGCTCATGGTCAGCGCGGCGAGCACGGCGAGCGCGGGCCCCCAGGCGTGCGCGTACGAGGGGAAGGCCCGCACGGCGACCAGGATCAGTCCCGAGAAGCCCGCGGCCTTGCCGATCACCGACAGGTAGGCGGCCACCGGCACCGGTGCGCCCACATAGGTGTCGGGGACCCAGAAGTGGAAGGGCGCCGCAGCGGTCTTGAAGGCGAAGCCGACCATGGTCAGCGCCACGCCGGTGGCCGCGAGGGTGCTCAGCCGGCTGTCGGCCTCGGGCAGGGCCTCGGCGACGGTGCTCAGGTGCATGCTGCCGGTGGCGGCGTAGACGAAGCTGACGCCCAGCAGCATCACGGCGGTGGCGACCACGGAGGACAGGAAGAACTTCAGCGCCGCCTCGGAGGAGAGCCGCTCGCCGCGCCGCAGACCGACCAGCGCGAAGGCCGGGAGCGAGGCGACCTCCAGGGCGACGACGAGCGTCGCGAGGTCGCGCGCGGCGGGCAGCAGGGCGGCACCGGCGGCCGAGGAGAGCAGCAGGAACCAGAACTCCCCCGCGGGCAGCCGGTCCCGGCGGACCGCGGTCATGGACAGCAGCGCGGTGACGAAGGCGCCGCCCAGGACGAGGAGCTGCACGGTGAGGGTGAAGGTGTCGGCGGCGTAGCTGCACGCGCGCGTGCCGGAGGTGAGGCAGAAGGTGGCGCGGTCCTCGCCGACGAGGGGGACGAGGGTCAGCCCGGCGAGGGCGAGCGCCGCGGCCGAGACCACGCCGAGCAGCCCCTTGTGCCGCTCGGCCAGGAAGAGTTCGGCCACGAGCACGACCAGCGCGGCCACGGCGACGACGGCGGGCGGCGCGACGGCGGCCCAGTCGATGCTCTGCACGAGGCCGGCGCCCTGGGCGAGGTGGGTGCCCTGCACGAGGTCGGCGCCCTGCACGAGGTCGGCGCCCTGCACGAGGTCGGCGCCCTGGGCGAGGTCGGTGCGCGGCGCCGACCGGGTGAGGCCGTGCGCGGCCTGTTCGGCGGTGAGCGCTGTCATCGGGAGCGCGGTCATCGGGCCACTCCTGGCAGGAGGTTCTGTACGGCCGGCTCCATCAGGCCCAGGAGGGCTCCGGGCCACAGTCCGGCGACGAGGGTCAGGACGACCAGCGGGGTCCAGGCGGCGAACTCGTAGGCGCGTACGTCCGGCACCGTGGCGAGCGCTTCGGGCCGGACCTCGGCCGGGTCGCCCATGCAGACCCGGCGGACGACCTGGAGCAGATACGCGGCGGTCAGCAGGGTGCCCAGGGCGCCGAGGGCGAGGAAGACCAGGAAGGCCGGCCTGCTCAGTCCGGCCGCCGGATGGTAGGCGCCCAGCAGGGCCAGCAGCTCTCCCCAGAACCCGGCCAGTCCGGGCAGTCCCAGGGAGGCCACCGCGCCGAAGGCGAGCAGCCCGCCGAGCCGCGGCGCCCGGCCGTAGAGGGCGCCGCCGGTGGTTCCGGCCAGGGCGTCGAGGTCTCCGGTGCCGGTGCGGTCCTTGACCGCGCCGACGAGGAAGAACAGCAGCCCGGTGATCAGGCCGTGGGCGAGGTTCGCGTACAGCGCGCCGTTGACGCCGGTGCGGGTGAGCGTGGCGATGCCCAGCAGGACGAAGCCCATGTGGCCCACCGAGGAGTAGGCGATCAGCCGCTTGAGGTCGCCCTTGGCGCCCCTGCGCACGAGGGCGAGGCAGGCGAGCGAGCCGTAGAGGATGCCCGCGACGGCGAATGCCCCCAGGTAGGGCGCGAAGGTGTGCGCCCCTTCGGGGACGCCGGGCAGCAGGATCCGCACGAACCCGTAGGTGCCCATCTTCAGCAGCACACCGGCCAGCAGTACGGAACCCACCGTGGGTGCCGCCGTGTGTGCGTCCGGAAGCCAGCTGTGCAGCGGCCACATGGGCGCCTTGACGGCCAGTCCGATGCCGATGGCCAGGGCCGCGACGACCTGGGTGGTGTGGCCGAGGCCGGATCCGTGCGCCTGGGCGAGCCGCACCATGTCGAACGTTCCGGCGTTCAGTCCGAGCACCAGCAGCCCGAGCAGCAGCACGACGGAGCCGAGCACGGTGTAGAGCACGAACTTCCACGCCGCCGGCCCCCTGCCGGCGCCGCCCCACCGGGCGATGAGGAAGTACATCGGGACGAGCACCGTCTCGAACGCCAGGAAGAACAGCACCAGGTCGAGCACCGCGAAGGTGGCGAGGGTGCCGCACTCCAGCAGGAGCAGCAGTGCGACCAGCGCCTTGGGGCCGGGCCCCGGCGGCCGCTTCGCGTAGCTGTAGAGCGCGCACAGGAACGACAGCAGCGCGGTGAGGACGAGCAGCGGCAGCGAGACACCGTCGGTCCCCAGGTGCAGCCGGACTCCCAGTGCGGGGATCCAGTCGACGTTCGTCTCGGCCTGCATGGTGCCGGGGCGGTCGTGGTCGAAGCCGAGGGCCAGCAGGACCGCGAGGGCGAGCACGGCGCCGGTGACGGTCACCCCGTGCCGCAGCACGGCCTGCTCGGGGCTGCGACCGCGCAGCCCGGGCGGTGCGGGCAGCAGCGCGGCGGCCGCTCCGAGCAGCGGCAGGGCGACGACGGCGATCAGGAGCGCCTGCAGGACTGTGTCGTCGAGCGGGATCACGTCACGCCCCTCCGTTTCCGGTCATGGCCACCACGGCGATGACGGCGAGCGCCAGGGAGCCCGTCAGCAGCGCGCCGAGGTAGGTCTGCACGTTGCCCGTCTGGGCGCGCCGGACGGCGGCGCCCAGCAGGCGCGGGGCGCGTCCGGCGGCTGCCACGTAGATGTCGACGACCGCGCTGTCCAGGAAGCGCACCAATCCGGCCGCGCCCTGGACGGGGCGTACGACCACAGCGCGGTAGAGCGCGTCCAGATGGAATCCGGCCGCCGCGTGCCGGTGCAGCGGCCCGAGCAGCAGCACGCCCGGGTCGGCGTCGTGTTCGGGGTGGAGGGCGGCGAGGGCGCTGCTGTGCCGCCAGGTGGCGTAGGTGAGCAGACCGCCGACCAGGGCGACGCCGGTGGCGAGCACGGAGGTGGCCGGCGTGGGGGTGAGGGACGCGCCGTCGAACCAGTGGGGCAGTACGGGGAAGGCGATGCCCAGGGCGAGGGAGGGCAGCGCGAGCGTCCACAGGACGAGGTTCATGACGGCCGGGGCGGGGCTGTGCTCGTCGTGGCCGGCGTGCCGGTGCACGGGGCCCGGGGTGGCGAGTTCTGTCTCGGGCGCCTGCTGCGGCACCTCTTCGGGGACGTGTTCGGCGGCCTTCTCCCCGTTGACGGCGAGCGGCGCGACGGCGGGGCCGCCCCGGAAGGCGAGCAGCCACAGCCGGGCCGCGTAGGCGGCGGTCAGCAGCGCGGTGACCAGTCCGGCGGCCAGGACGATCCAGCCGGCGCCCACGGGCACCGCGTGCGCTCCGGCGAACGGGGGATGCGCGTCGCCGAAGGCGGCGTGCTCGGCCGCGGCCAGCACGGCCTCCTTGGAGAAGAACCCGGAGAACGGCGGGATCGCGGCGAGGGCCAGCAGGGCGATGGTCATCGTCCAGTAGGCGTCGGGGACGCGCCGGGCGATCCCGCCCGTGCGGGCCATCACCGTCAGCGAGTTGGTGCCGGCCGCGTGGATGACGACCCCGGCCGCCAGGAACAGCAGCGCCTTGAACGCGCCGTGCACCAGCAGGTGGAAGACGGCCGCGCCGCGGTCGGCGACGGCCAGCGCGCCGGCCATGTAGGCGAGCTGGCTGATGGTCGAGTAGGCGAGGACGCGCTTGATGTCGTCCTGCGCGAGCGCGGCGAGGGCCGAGCCGGTCATGGTGAGCGCCGCCAGCACCGCGAGGACGAGGAGTGCGGCGGCGGAGGCGGTGAAGACGGGCAGCAGCCGGGCCACGAAGTAGACGCCCGCCGCGACCATGGTGGCGGCGTGGATCAGCGCGGAGACGGGGGTGGGGCCCGCCATCGCGTCCGGCAGCCAGGAGTGCAGCGGCAGCAGCGCCGACTTCCCCGCGACCCCGGCGAGCAGCAGCAGCGCGATCACCGTGGGGTGGGTCAGCTCGTACCCGGAGAGGCTGGAGGTGAGACGGGTGACGACGGTGCTGATGCGGAAGCTGCCGGCCTCCGAGGCCAGCGCCAGGATGCCGATCAGGAACGGCACATCGCCCAGCTTGGTGACCAGGAACGCCTTCAGGGAGGCGGCACGCGCCGCCGGGGTCTCCCAGTAGTGCCCGACCAGGAAGTAGGAGCAGATGCCCATGACCTCCCAGCCGACGAGCAGCACGATCAGGTCGTCGCTGTAGACCACGAGGAACATCGCGGCCGTGAAGAGCGAGACCAGCGCGGCGTAGGAGGCGTAGCGCGGGTCGTCGCGCAGGTAGCCGGTGGAGTAGAGCTGCACGCAGGTGGCGACGGCTCCGACGAGGACGGCGACCAGGACCGCGAAGCCGTCGAGGTTGAGCGCGAGCTGGAGGGGGAGCGCGTCGTTGCCGGTGGGTGCGAGTTCGGTGGCCGCACGCAGCGCCGGGCCGCCGCCCTGGCGGGCCGCGACGACGACGGCGAGGACCGCCGCTGCGAGGGTGGGCAGGACGGCGAGCGGGCGGACGAATCCGGGGGCGCGGCGGCCGAGGAGCAGCCCGGCGAGCGCACCGAGCGCCGGGAGGGCGGGGACCAGCGCTGCGAGTGTCGTGGTGCTCACGCGTGCCGCCTCCCTGCGGCGGGGCCCTGGACCTGCTGGTCGGAGCCGCTCTCGGCGTCGTTGTCGGTGGCGGGTGCCGGACTCTTCTCCTCGCGTGAACCGCCGCCGGAGTCGCCCCCTGACGGGCTGTCGCTCTCGCGGAGGTCCCGGAGTCTGTCGATGTCGGAGCTGCCGCGGTTGCGGTGGACGAGCAGGACGATCGCCAGACCGATGCCGATCTCGGCCGCGGCGATCGCGATGGTGAAGAGGGTGAGCGCCTGGCCCGCGTGCAGGGTGTCGCGGAGCCAGACGTCGAAGGCGACGAGGTTGATGTTGACGGCGTTGAGCATCAGCTCGACGGCCATCAGGACGAGGATGGCGTTCCGGCGTGCGAGGACGCCGTAGAGGCCGACGCAGAAGAGGAGGACGGCGAGTACGGCGGGATAGGCGAGGTGCATCAGCGCTCACCGGCCCTGGTGCGCCCGGGAGGAAGGTCGCGCCCGGGAGGGAGGTCGCGGTCGCCGTCGCGGCGGGAGAGGACGATGGCGCCGACGAGCGCGGCGAGCAGGAGCACCGAGAGCGCCTCGAAGGGCAGCACCCAGTGCCGGAAGAGGGCCGTGCCGGTGACCTCGGAGGAGCCGCTGCCGGGTCCTGCGGGGTCCGCCAGGTCGATCCAGGTGGCGCGGAAGGCGTCGACGACGACGGTCACCAGGGTGGCCGCCGCCGCGAGGGAGACGGCGAGTGCCGTCCAGCGGTTGCCGGAGTCCGCGTCGGGTGAGCGTCCGATGGGGGCCCTGGTCAGCATGAGTCCGAAGAGGATGAGGACGACGACGGAGCCGACGTAGATCAGCACCTGCACCCAGGCGATGAACTCGGCGGTCAGCAGGAGGTACTCGACGGCGACCCCGCCGAGCGCGACCACCAGCCACAGCGCGGCGTGCACGAGCTGCTTGGTGGTCACGGTGGCCAGGGCTGCGCCGAGGGTGACGAGTCCGACGAGCACGAAGACGATCTCCACCCCGGAGGGGGAGAGAAAGCCGTGGTGGTCGGCGGCCACGTGGGTGGCGGCGTCGCGCGCGAGAGCGTTCACTCGGCACCGCCCCCCGTGTCCTGGTCCGGTGCCTCCGCCGCGCCGTCCCGGCCGGGGTTCCGCGCACCCCGGTCCTGCGCACCCCGGTCCTGCGCGTTCCGGTCCTGCGCTTCCCGGTCGGGGGTCTGCGGCAGTTGCCCGGCTGGTGCGGCGGTCTCCTCGGCGGGGTGCTCGCGGTGCGCGGCGAGCATGTCGGCCTCCGCCACCTGGGCGGCCTTGTCGGCGGCCTTGCGGGCGGCGGCCACCTCCTTGGCCTCCTCCGCGCCCTCGTCCAGCGGCGGCGGCTCGGGCACGGTCCACATCCACTCGCGGAGGGTGTCCCGTTCGTGGGTCAGCTCGCGGATGTCGGTCTCCGCGTACTCGAACTCCGGCGACCAGAACAGCGCGTCGAAGGGGCACACCTCGATGCAGATGCCGCAGTACATGCACAGGGCGAAGTCGATGGCGAACCGGTCGAGGACGTTGCGGCTGCGCTCGCGGCCGCCCGGTGCGGCGGGGGGCACCGTCTCCTTGTGCGAGTCGATGTAGATGCACCAGTCCGGGCACTCCCGGGCGCAGAGCATGCAGACGGTGCAGTTCTCCTCGAACAGGCCGATGACCCCGCGGCTGCGGGACGGCAGTTCGGGCTGCGTGTCCGGATAGTGCTCGGTGACCGAGCGCCGGGTCATGGTCCGGAGCGTGACGGCCAGGCCCTTGGCCAGCCCGGAGCCGAACACTCCGCGCCGCGCGCCGGGCCGCTCGGCGGGCGTGCCCGCGGAAGAGGCGTGGGACACGGCTACATCACCACCTTGACGACACCCGTGAGGGCGATCTGGAAGAGGGCGAGCGGGACGAGGGCCGTCCAGGCCAGCCGCTGGATCTGGTCCTCGCGCAGCCGGGGGTAGCTGACCCGCAGCCAGATCACCCCGAAGGCGAGGACTCCGGTCTTGAGCAGCATCCACAGCCAGCCCAGGCCGTCCGCGAAGGGGCCGTGCCAGCCGCCGAGGAAGAGCACGGCGGTCAGCGCGGAGAGGACGACGATGCCCGCGTACTCGGCGAGCAGGAAGAGCGCGAAACGCAGCCCGGTGTACTCGGTGTACGCACCGAAGATGATCTCCGAGTCGGCGACCGGCGCGTCGAACGGCGGGCGCTGGAGCTCGGCGAGGCCCGCGGTGAAGAAGACCACCGCCCCCACCGCCTGCCACGGCAGCCACCACCACTCCCATACCCCGAGGATTCCGGGCAGCGAGAGAGTGCCGGCCGCCATGGTGACGGACGCGGCGGCCAGCAGCATCGGCAGCTCGTAGGCCAGCAGCTGGGCCGCGGTCCGCAACCCGCCCAGCAGGGAGAACTTGTTGGCCGACGCCCAGCCGCCCATCAGCGAGCCGAGGATGCCGACGCCCATCACGGCCAGCACGAAGAAGATCCCGGCGTCCAGGACCTGTACGACGCCGCCGCCGGGTGCCACCGGGATCGCGACGAGGACGAGCAGATACGGGATCAGGGCGAGGGCGGGAGCGAGCTGGAAGACCCGCCGGTCGGCGCCCTCGGGGACGATGTCCTCCTTCTGCGCGAACTTCACCCCGTCGGCGACCAACTGGGCCCAGCCGTGGAAGCCGCCCGCGTGCATCGGGCCGACCCGCCCCTGCATATGGGCCATGACCTTGTGCTCCGTCTGCCCGACCAGCAGCGGCAGCACGAGGAAGGAGAGCAGCACGGCCAGCAGCCGCACCGCGACGTCGACGGCGTCCATCAGGCTCCGTCCCCCTCTTGACGGTCGCGCTCCCGACGGTCCCGGTCGGTGTCCGGCCCCGGGTCCCCGCCGGTGCGGGGAGCCTGGTCACCTTCGGTGCGGGGAGCCGGGTCGCGGCCGGAGTCCGGTGCCGGGTCCTGGGCGGAGCCCGGTGCCGGGTCCTGGGCGGAGCCCGGTGCCGGGTCCTGGGCGGAGCCCGGTGCCGGGTCGTCGGCATCCGAGCGCCCGTCCGCGCCCCGGTCATCGCCGTCCTGGTCACGGCCACCCCGGTCACGGCCACCCTGGTCACGGCCGCCCTGGTCACCGCCGTCCTGGCCACCGCCGCCTTGGTCACCGTCGTCCGCACTTCGGTCACGGCCGTCCGCGGACTGGTCACTGCCGTCGCCGGTCCGGGCGCCGCCGTCCGGAGCGCCGGAGGGCGGCGTCCCGTCGCTGCCGGACGGGGCGGGCTGGTGCCAGGGGGCGTCGGTGGAACGCGGTGGGGCGGGAGCCGCGCTCTCCGGGCGGCCCGCGGCACGTGGGTGCTCCGCCGGGCGCTCCCGCTCCGCCGCGGACTGCTCCGGCTGCTCCGGCGCGGACTTCCCCGGTTCCGTCGCGGGCGTTCCCGGTTCCGCCGCGCGCTGCGACGCCGAGCCGGCACTCGCACCGCGGGTGCGCCGCGGGCCGCGCGCGGGTGCCGGGGCCGCCTCCGCGTCCTGCTGGGAGGCCGAGCCGGCGCCTGCGCTGCGGGTGCGGCGCGGGGTGTCGCCCGCCGCGCGGCGGGTGCGTTCGCGGGTGGGCGCCGGGGGGAGCTGGCCCTTGAGTGGTCCCCACTCGTTGGGGTCGGGGACGCCCGGAGGGAGCATCTGTCGCCGCTTGGGTCCGCCGTGCCCGGACTCGCCGGGCTCCTTCGCGCCGGGCCAGGCCTTGGCGACGCGGGCCGCGAGGACGAAGTCCTTGCGCAGCGGGTGCCCCTCGAAGGAGTCGGGCAGCAGCAGCGGTACGAGGTGCGGGTGGCCGGGGAAGTCGATGCCGAACATCTCGTGGGTCTCCCGCTCGTGCCAGGCCGCACCGGCGTAGACCCCGGTGGCGGTGGGCAGGGCGGGCGCCTCGTGGGGCAGCGTCGTACGCAGGACCAGCCGGCGGACGCCGCGGCCCGCCGCGGGCAGCGCCACCAGGTGCGCGCACACCCGGACCCCGGTGCCGGGCTCGTCGACGGCGCTGAGCCAGTCGAAGTAGGTGCAGCCGAGGTCGTCGCGGGCCGCGGTCAGCGCGGGGATCCAGGCGTCGGCCGGTACGTCGGCGGTGAGCAGCCCGTAGGCGTCCTCGGCCGTCGCGTCCGCGCCGAAGAGCTCCTCGGCCGACCGCGGCAGCCAGCCGGGGTGCTGGGGCGGCTCGGTCACCGTCCGTCCCCCTCCGGATCGCCGCCCGGGTCCGCCTGCGGCGCGGCGGACGCCGACGGCGCGGACGGATCCGGCGAAGCGTCCGGCTCCGGCGAGGCCGCGGCCGTCCCGCTCGCCCCCGACGGCGCGCCGCCCTGCCCGGAGGGCGCCGCGGGCGGGGCGACCAGGCCGCTGGTGAGGGCGCCGGCGGAGGGTGCGGCCGCGTCGCGTCCCGCATAGCGGTCGGCGGTGGACTCGGCGGCGATCTTCTCCTGGAGCTTGAGCACACCTTGGAGCAGCGCCTCGGGCCGGGGCGGGCAGCCGGGCACGTAGACATCGACGGGGATGATCTGGTCGACGCCCTTGGTGACCGCGTAGGAGTCCCAGTAGGGGCCGCCGCAGTTGGAGCAGGCGCCGAAGGAGATGACGTACTTGGGTTCGGGCATCTGCTCGTAGAGGCGTTTGACCGCGGGTGCCATCTTGTCGGTGACGGTGCCGGAGACGACCATCAGGTCGGCCTGCCGGGGGCCGGGAGCGAAGGGGATGACACCGAGCCGGATGAAGTCGTGCCGTGCCATGGAGGCGGCGATGAACTCGATGGCGCAGCAGGCCAGCCCGAAGTTGAAGACCCAGAGGCTGTAGCGGCGGCCCCAGTTGAGGACCACCTTCATGGGTTCGGGCGCCAGCCGCGAGAGCAGGCCGAGCTGGGACCGCCCCTCGGCACGCGGTGTCGCGCCGGGAACCGGTGCCGCGGCGGAGGTCGGGGTGTTCGTTACGTCCATTCCAGGACGCCCTTCTTGTACGCGTAGAGCAGGCCGACGGTCAGGAAGCCGAGGAAGACGAACATCTCCGCGAGCGTGGTGGCACCGTAGCCGGGCGCGGCGAACACCGTCGACCAGGGAAAGAGGAAGACGGAGTCGACGGCGAAGACGACGTAGAGGAAGGCGTAGACGTAGTAGCGGACCTGGGTGTGCGCCCAGCCCTCGCCGACGGGGTCGACGCCGCACTCGTAGGTCAGCATCTTCTCGGGGGTGGGGACCACCGGCCGCAGCAGCCGACCGGCGGCGAAGGCCACGCAGACGAAGAGCACACCGACGACGGCTACCAGCCCGACGACTGCATAGCCGTGGAAGTAGTCCGGCACGCCTGCCCCGTCCTGAGTGTCGGTGTGTACGTTCGAGGATCTGTACGCACGGAGTGTAGGCCCTCGGGGAGGCGCCGAGGACGGCCGCGTCATACTCACGGGCTCCGTGAGCGCGACGGCGGGAGCCTCGTGTCTTTCCCGGGGCCGGCCTCGCGACGTCCGCACGGCCGCCTCGTGGGCCTCGGGCCCCGGCCAGGAGATCTCGGGAGCCGCAAGGGTAGGGACAACCCCCGTATCAGGACTCCTGCTGGCGCGATTACCGACGGCGCCTCCGCAGGCAATGCTGGATCCATGACAGGCGAAGCGTCTTCCCTTGCTCCTGCTGCCCCTCCGGTTCCCGCTGCGCGGCGCCCATGGTGGCTCGTGATGCTGCGGACTCCGCTGGCCCGGCAGTCGCTGTGCGAGCTGGCGTACGTCGTCACGGCGCTGCCGCTGGCAGCCGTCGCCTTCTGCTACGCGTTCGGGGCGCTGATGTTCGGCACGGCGCTGCTGATCACCTCGCTGGGGCTTCCGGTGCTGGCAGCCGGGCTGGCCGGGTGCCGGGCGCTGGGGCACCTGGAGCGGGGCAGGGCGCGGGTGCTGCTGGGTCTGCGGGTGGGGGAGCCGGAGCCGGTGCGGACGCAGCGGCGCTCGGACAGCCTGATGTCGTGGATGGGGGCCCTGCTGCGCAGTGGGGTCTCCTGGCGGCATCTGCTCTACGCGCTGCTGTTTCTGCCGTGGGCGGTCTTCGGCGGCGGCATAGGGGTGGCGACCTGGTGTGCCGGCTGGCTGATGTTCACGCTTCCCGTGTGGGAGTGGATGTCCCCCGGCGAGTATGTGCACCTCCCCACGCTGCAGGCCGGCAGCGACGGGCTGACCTCCGTCTCCGCCTCGCAGGACGGCGTGGTGCTGGACCCGGGGTTCACCCTGACGCTCGTCTCGGCGCTCGGCCTGGTGATCATCCTGCTGGCCCCATGGCTGATACGAGGGCTGGTACAGGTGGACAAGCTGCTGGTCAGTGGGTTGCTGGGGCCGTCCCGGCTGGCGGTTCGGGTGTCTCAGCTGGAGACGGACCGCGGGGTGGTCGTGGATACGGCGGCAGCCGATCTGCGCCGGATCGAGCGCAACCTGCACGACGGTGCACAGGCGCGCCTTGTCTCGCTGGCCATGGAGCTGGGGCTGGCGAAGGAGAAGCTGCTGGACGATCCGGAACCGGACCCCCAGGCCGTCGCCGCGGTGATCGACGGGGCGCACGGCGAGGTGAAGCTCGTCCTTCAGGAGCTGCGGGACCTGGCCCGGGGCATCCACCCGGCGATTCTGACGGACCGGGGTCTGGGTTCGGCGCTCTCCGCGCTGGCCGCCCGCTGCACGGTGCCGGTCTCGGTCACGGTGGAGCTGGAGCAGCGTCCGGTCGCCGCGATCGAGGGCATCGCCTACTTCACCGTCTCCGAGCTGCTGCAGAACATCAGCAAGCACAGCGGGGCGCGACGTGGGTCGGTCGAGATATGGCGCAGTGAGCAGCGGCTGCTCATACAGGTGACGGACGACGGCAAGGGGGGCGCCCGGGTCGAGGACGGCTCCGGTCTCGCCGGACTCGCCGACCGGCTGCAGGCAGTGGACGGGTTGCTGGCCCTGCGCTCCCCGGTGGGCGGGCCGACGACGGTGACGGCGGAACTGCCCTGGCGGTGACCGTTCTGGGATGCTGACAGCCCGGACGGAGGGCGGCGCAGGTGGGGGAGCACGTGGGGGAGCATGTGACAGACGGCGCGCACAGGGAGCCCGAGGAATCCAAGGCGCGTGAGGCAGGCGGGCCGCAGGGCGGACGTGGGGCTTCGACGGGGGCCGGGGTGCGGGTGGTGATCGCGGAGGACTCCGTTCTGCTGCGTGAGGGGCTGACCCGGCTGCTGACGGACCGGGGGTACGAGGTGGCCGCCGGGGTCGGGGACGGCGAGGCGCTGGTGAAGGCGGTGGGCGAGCTGGTCGCCCGGGGCGACGCCCCGGATGTGGTGGTGGCGGATGTGCGCATGCCGCCGACGCACACCGACGAGGGGGTACGGGCCGCGGTACGGCTGCGGGCGGAGCTCCCGGCGGTGGGGGTGCTGGTGCTGTCGCAGTACGTGGAGGAGCAGTACGCCACGGAGCTGCTGGCCGGGTCGAGCCGAGGGGTGGGGTATCTGCTCAAGGACCGGGTGGCCGATGTGCGGGAGTTCGTGGAGGCGGTGGCCCGGGTGGCGGCGGGCGGTACGGCGCTGGATCCGGAGGTTGTGGCCCAGCTGCTGGGGCGCAGCCGGAAGCAGGATGTGCTGGCGGGGCTCACCCCGCGGGAGCGGGAGGTGCTGGCACTGATGGCGGAGGGACGGACGAACTCCGCGATCGCCGGCCGGCTGGTGATCAGTCCCGGGGCGGTGGAGAAGCACGTCAGCAGCATCTTCGTGAAGCTGGGGCTGTCCCAGAGTGACGCGGATCACCGCAGGGTGCTCGCGGTGCTCAGATATCTGGACTCCTGAGCGGGGCCGGAGGGCCCGAGCTCCTTCGAGGAGCCCTCCAGCGCAGGGGCGGAACGTGAAAGACACGGTGTGCACCGTGGCGAGGGCAGCGGGCACAGATGTCTCAAAAATCTGTCCACGATGGGAACAGCCACGGGAAGGCAACCCTTAGCAACGTACGATGGCAAGCGAGCCGCCGCCTTGAGGGAGGTCCGATCCACCGTGACCAGTCAGGTCAGTAGCCCAGCCGGGCAGTCCGGTCCCGCAGGGGGCCAGGACAGCGGACGGGACAAGGAGATCCGGCGCCTGGACCGGGTCATCATCCGGTTCGCGGGGGACTCCGGCGACGGTATACAGCTCACCGGGGACCGCTTCACATCCGAGACGGCTTCGTTCGGCAACGATCTGTCGACGCTGCCGAACTTCCCGGCGGAGATCCGTGCCCCCGCGGGCACCCTGCCGGGCGTCTCCAGCTTCCAGCTGCACTTCGCCGACCACGACATCCTGACGCCGGGCGACGCCCCGGACGTGCTGGTGGCGATGAATCCGGCGGCACTGAAGGCGAACATCGCCGATGTGCCGCGCGGCGCCGAGATCATCGTGAACACGGACGAGTTCACCAAGCGGGCGATGGCCAAGGTCGGCTACGCCGCCAGCCCGCTGGAGGACGGCTCGCTGGACGGTTACAGCGTCCACCCCGTACCGCTGACGACGCTGACGGTCGAGGCGCTCAAAGAGTACGAACTGGGCCGCAAGGAGGCCGGGCGGTCCAAGAACATGTTCGCGCTGGGCCTGCTGTCGTGGATGTACAACAGGCCCACCGAGCAGACCGAGGCGTTCCTGCGGACGAAGTTCGCCAAGAAGCCGACGGTCGCCGAGGCGAACATCGCGGCGTTCCGGTCCGGGTGGAACTTCGGCGAGACGACGGAGGACTTCGCCGTCTCCTACGAGGTGGCGCCCGCCTCCGGCGCCTTCCCCGCCGGGACATACCGGAACATCTCCGGCAATCTGGCGCTGTCCTACGGTCTGATCGCCGCGTCCCAGCAGGCGGACCTGCCGCTCTTCCTCGGCTCCTACCCGATCACCCCGGCCTCCGACGTGCTGCACGAGCTGAGCAAGCACAAGAACTTCGGCGTGCGCTCCTTCCAGGCCGAGGACGAGATCGCGGGGATCGGCGCCGCGCTCGGCGCGGCCTTCGGCGGTTCGCTGGCGGTCACCACCACCTCGGGGCCCGGCGTGGCGCTGAAGTCGGAGACCATCGGCCTGGCCGTCTCACTGGAGCTGCCGCTGCTGGTCGTCGACATCCAGCGCGGCGGCCCCTCCACCGGCCTGCCCACCAAGACCGAGCAGGCCGATCTGCTGCAGGCGATGTACGGGCGCAACGGTGAGGCGCCGGTGCCGATCGTGGCCCCGGCCACCCCGGCCGACTGCTTCACCGCGGCACTGGATGCGGCACGTATCGCTCTCACGTACCGGACGCCGGTGTTCCTCTTGTCGGACGGTTATCTCGCCAACGGCTCCGAGCCGTGGCGGATCCCCGAGGTGGACGAGCTGCCCGACCTGCGGACACAGTTCGCTTCGGGACCCAACCACGAGCTGGACGACGGCACCGAGGTCTTCTGGCCCTACAAGCGCGACCCGCACACCCTCGCCCGCCCGTGGGCGGTACCCGGCACACCAGGGCTGGAGCACCGCATCGGCGGCATCGAGAAGCAGGACGGCACCGGGAACATCTCCTACGACCCGGCCAACCACGACTTCATGGTCCGCACCCGGCAGGCCAAGGTGGACGGCGTCGAGGTGCCGGACCTGGAGGTCAGCGACCCGGGCGGGAACGCCTCGCTGCTGGTGCTGGGCTGGGGCTCGACCTACGGGCCGATCACGGCCGCCGTACGCCGCGTCCGCAACGCCGGGGACGAGATCGCGCAGGCCCATCTGCGCCACCTCAACCCCTTCCCGGAGAACCTCGGCGAAGTACTGCGGCGCTACGAGAAGGTCGTCGTACCGGAGATGAACCTCGGCCAGCTCGCCACCCTGCTCCGCGCCCGCTACCTGGTCGACGCGCAGTCGTACACGCAGGTCCGCGGCCTGCCGTTCAAGGCCGAGCAGCTCGCGACCGCACTCAAGGAGGCCATCGCACATGGCTGAGACGTCCCCCGGTCCCGCTCCGGAGACCGCCAGGACCCAGCAGAACAGCGCCCCCGCGGCCGCGTCCGAGGCACTGTCACTGGTGCCGCGGGCGGTCGGCAAGCAGTCGATGAAGGACTTCAAATCCGACCAGGAGGTCCGCTGGTGCCCCGGCTGCGGCGACTACGCGGTACTCGCGGCCGTCCAGGGGTTCATGCCGGAGCTGGGCATGGCGAAGGAGAACATCGTCTTCGTCTCGGGCATCGGCTGCTCCTCCCGCTTCCCGTACTACATGAACACCTACGGGATGCACTCCATTCACGGCCGCGCCCCGGCCATCGCCACCGGCCTGGCGGCCTCACGGCGCGACCTGAGCGTCTGGGTGGTGACCGGTGACGGGGACGCGCTCTCCATCGGCGGCAACCACCTGATCCACGCGCTGCGGCGCAATGTGAACCTGAAGATCCTGCTGTTCAACAACCGGATCTACGGGCTGACGAAGGGCCAGTACAGCCCGACCTCGGAGGCCGGGAAGATCACCAAGTCCACACCCATGGGGTCGCTGGACGCGCCGTTCAACCCGGTCTCGCTGGCGCTGGGCGCCGAGGCGTCCTTCGTGGCCCGTACGGTCGACTCGGACCGCAAACACCTCACCAGTGTGCTGCGGGAGGCCGCCGACCACCCGGGCTCGGCGCTGGTGGAGATCTACCAGAACTGCAACATCTTCAACGACGGCGCCTTCGAAGTCCTCAAGGACCAGGAACAAGCGAGGGAGGCCGTGATCCGGCTGGAGCACGGGGAGCCGATCCGCTTCGGCGCACCCGCCGACGACGGCCTCGGCTCGCAGGGCGTGGTCCGCGACCGGGCGACCGGCGACCTGCGGATCGTGGACGTCCGCGACGAGGGCACCGCCGAGGTACTGGTGCACGACGCCCACACCGCCTCGCCGACCACGGCGTTCGCGCTCTCCCGGCTCGCCGACCCGGACACACTGCACCACACCCCCATCGGGGTGCTGCGCGACGTGCGGCGCCCGGTGTACGACACGGAGATGGCCGACCAGCTCGAACGCGCCGTCGAACAGAACGGCAAGGGCGACCTGTCCGCGCTGCTGCACGGCAACGACACCTGGACGGTCGTGGGCTGACCCCCGACCGTCCCGGCGGCCCGGCACCCTCCCTGGGTGCCGGGCCGCTGTGCGTCTTTCGCTGCGTTGCGTTCGCTGCGTGTCTTCGGCTGTGTGTCTTCCGCTGCGTGGCGTGCCGACTGTTCGGACGGCGGCCCTTCCGCCGGGCCCGTATCCCGGCGCCGGCTCCGCGGAGTCCGGCGACAGGACCAAAGCTCGAAACGGGAATGACAAGACGGTCGGCTCCCGTTACCTTGCGAGAAAGCTTGCACATCACATCCGGGCAGAAGGCAGGGAGGGTCATGCAGACACCGAGTACACAGCGCACGGGGCTGCTGTTCGGCTTCGCGGCGTACGGGCTGTGGGGCCTGCTGCCCCTGTACTGGCACGCGCTCTCCGACATCGGCGCCGGAGAGGTCCTCGCCCACCGCATGGTCTGGTCGCTGCCGACCGCCGTGCTGATCCTGGCCCTGCTGCGCCGCTGGTCCTGGGTGACCGCGCTGGTGCGCCAGCCCAAGAAGCTGGCACTGGTGGTGCTGGCCTCTGCCGTGATCTCGCTCAACTGGGGGCTGTTCATCTGGGCGGTCAGCACCGACAAGGTGCTCGAATCCTCCCTCGGCTACTTCATCAACCCGCTGGTCTCCATAGCCTTCGGCGTCCTGCTGCTGCGGGAGCGACTGCGCCTCGCCCAATGGGCCGCCGTCGGGGTCGGTGCCGCAGCGGTCGTCGTGATGACCGTCGCCTACGGCAAACTGCCCTGGCTCTCCCTCTGCCTGGCATTCAGCTTCGCGACCTACGGGCTGATCAAGAAGCACGTCAAGCTCGACGGGGTGGCCGGCTTCAGCGCGGAGACCGCGGTGCAGTTCCTGCCGGCTCTGGGCTTCCTGCTCTACCTCGGCTCGCGCGGCGAATCCTCCTTCGCCACCGGCGGACTCGGCACCACGGTGCTGCTGGCCTTCGCCGGGGTGGCGACCGCACTGCCGCTGATCTTCTTCGGCAGTGCGGCGGTACGGCTGCCGCTCTCGACCATCGGGCTGCTGCAGTATCTGGCCCCCGCCTTCATGTTCCTGCTGGGCCTCACCGTCTTCGGCGAGGAGATGCCCCCGGAGCGGTGGGCCGGATTCGGCCTGGTGTGGGTGGCGCTGACCATCCTCACCTGGGACGCGCTGCGCAACGCCCGGCGGGGGCGCGCCGAGCTGCGGGCTGCTGCGCTGCGGGCCCGTGAGGAGACCGCCGCCGCTGCTGCCGCGACCGCCGCCGGTCCGACCGGCGCCGGTACGCCCGTCGCGGGGGCTGCCGAGCGCTGACGCTGCGGGTCGCTCGTCCCTCCTGGTCCGGCGCCCCCTTGCGGGGGCGCCGCCTCCCCCCTTTGCGGGGTGCGCCCCCCCATCCCGTTGTTTGCCGGGTGCGGCGCCGTTGTCGGGGGCTTCGCCCCCGAGCCCCCTTTGTCCTCGCCGGACGGGCGTTGGGGCGGCT
>NZ_JBIAGB010000042.1:0-24279 GCF_042869575.1 Streptomyces sp. NPDC006925 | reverse complement strand
CGGGGGCTGCCTTTGGTCCGTTGTCTGCGGGAAGTGTCCTGATGCCGTCCGTCACAGCACAAGAGCGCTCCCGCAGTCGAGAGTCCTCCGGCGGTTGCCGGATACGGGAGGGGGAGGGGGAGGTGTTGGTGCCTGGGGGTTTCTAAGGGGGCGGAGCCCCCTTAGCGGGGGGCCGTTGGGGGGCGGAGCCCCCCGACACGACCTCTCGGCGGCAGCCGAGAACGACGGGGGCGTGCCCCCACGGAGCCAGGCCACCCGCGGAGGGGAACCGACCCCGCGAAGACGCCCCCCGCGAAGGGAGTCGCGGATGCGGGGGTCGGCGCGCCAGCGCCCTCGCAGGTGCGACCCCGCAACAGTGGAAGCTGTCGGATGTCACATACGTGACTTACGCTGCGAAGCAGATCACGCACCTGGGAGGGCCGTCAGCATGCTGCTCGACACCTATGGGCGGGTCGCCACCGACCTGCGCGTCTCGCTGACCGACCGCTGCAATCTGCGTTGCACGTACTGCATGCCGGAAGAGGGACTGCAGTGGCTCGCCAAGCCCGAGCTGCTGACCGATGACGAGATCGTCCGGCTGGTCCGGATCGCCACGGCGGAGCTCGGCGTCACCGAGGTCCGCTTCACCGGCGGCGAACCGCTGCTGCGTCCGGGACTGGCCGGTATCGTGGAGCGCTGCGCCGAGCTGCCTGCTCGTCCCAGGATGTCGCTGACCACCAACGGTATCGGGCTGGAGCGCACCGCGCAGGCGTTGCGCGAGGCTGGGCTGGACCGGGTCAACGTCTCGCTGGACACGCTCGACCCGGAGACGTTCCGGCGGATGACCCGCCGCAAGCGCCACGCGGATGTGCTGCGCGGGTTGGCCGCCGCGCGGGCGGCGGGGCTGACACCGGTGAAGGTCAACGCGGTGCTGATGCCGGGGCTGAATGACCAGGAGGCCCCCGAGCTGCTGTCCTGGGCCCTGGAGGAGGGCTATGAGCTGCGCTTCATCGAGCAGATGCCGCTGGACGCGCAGCACGGCTGGCAGCGCGAGGGCATGATCACCGCCGGGGACATCCTGACGTCGCTGCGCACCCGCTTCACGCTGACCCCGGAGCAGCAGGAGGAGCGCGGCTCCGCGCCCGCGGAGCGCTGGCTGGTGGACGGCGGCCCGCAGCGGGTCGGGGTGATCGCCTCGGTCACCCGTCCCTTCTGCCGGGCCTGTGACCGCACCCGGCTGACCGCGGACGGGCAGGTGCGTACCTGCCTGTTCGCCACCGAGGAGTCGGATCTGCGGGGTGCGCTGCGCGGCGGGGCGTCCGACGCGGAGGTCGCGGCACTGTGGCGGCAGGCGATGTGGGGCAAGAAGGCGGGTGCCGGGATCGACGATCCGTCGTTCGTCCAGCCTCAGCGCCCGATGTCGGCCATCGGGGGCTGACCCGGGCGGGCGGCTGCCCGCCTGCTGCCGTCGGGAACGGGGTCAGTCGCCGTCGGGGGCGTGCCATTCGGCGAGCGGCACGGTGTCCTTCAGGAAGCCGCGGGCGCCCAGGAACTTCGACAGGTGTTCGCGGTGTTCCTCGCAGGCCAGCCAGGTCTTGCGGCGGTCGGGGGTGTGCAGCTTGGGGTTGTTCCAGGCGAGCACCCACACGGCCGGCTCGCGGCAGCCCTTGGCGGAGCAGATCGGGGTCTCGGGTCCCTCTTCGGAGGGTGAGGCGGAGGGGATCACTCCTTCATCCTGCCTCACGGTCCGGACATTAAGCGACGCCGGGCAGCCACGGGGGGAGCCGCCCGGCGTCGGTCCATCGCTCCGACGGGGGATGCGGAGCGCACATGAAGTATGGCATGCGGGAGCGGTCGTGGTGCACCGGAACCGCAGGATTGATCTGAGGTTTTCTTGAGGTTTGTGCGAAGAACCAGATCAACTGCGGCCGCTCGCGGTCTCGTTCGAGGCCCGATCCGCGTCGTCCGGTGTGGTTTCGTCGCCCGCTTTCGTCACCCGGGAGCCCTCCAGTGTCCGCTGCGGAGGTGCCGGTGGAGGAGCGGCGGGGGGAGCCGAAGGCGCGTTCTCGCGGCCCGCGTTGGCGATCACCACCGCGATGTAGGGCAGGGTCAGTCCGATCACCAGGGTGCCCACCGCCAGTGGGCGCTCCACGTTCCACAGGACGACGGTGAGGATGACGGCGAGGGTGCGGACCAGCATGGAGATCACATAGCGCCGCTGCCTTCCGCGTACGTCTTCCTGCAGGCCCTGCCGGGCCCCGGTGATCCGGAAAACCTCGCGCTGTTGCTGCTTCCGCGTCACTCTCCACCACCTGCTCACCTGCCGTTCCCCGCGGCCGTGCGCGGAGATCCGGACTCTTTCCACGGTACGCCTCGGAGGCGTCCGCCACGAGACCGGGGCGCCGCGCGGACCGGACCGGTCGCCCTGCGCAGGACGGCGGCGCGGCGGATCCGGCAGGGGGCGTACTCCGGTCGCGCGTCGGGGTGTGCGGAGCGCGCCGCCGCCTCGGCGCCGATCGTCGCTCCGGCTGCGGTGGCGAGCCGCCCGGAGGGGGCGGCGAGCCGGTGGGCCGGCCCCCGGAGCCCGGGCGGGGCACCGAACCGGGGCGACCCGCGGCCCGGTCACAGCCCGCGGATCTCGGCCACCTTGCGGCCCGCCTTCAGGTACAGCGCGTCGGCGAGCCCGTCGGCCTGCGCGGCGACTGCCTCGCGGGCGACCTCCGCGAGCGGGCGCAGCGCCTCCGTCTCGGAGAGCACCACGGACTGCTGCTTCTCGCCCTCCTTCTCGACGATCAGCCGCAGCCCGTTCTGCTTCGCGATGCGGCGGGCGGCCGACGCGCTCGGTGTGAACTCCAGGACCTTGGTCAGCACCGTGGCGACACCCTCCTCGCCGTGCTCGTCCAGCGCGACGCAGGGGAGCGTCTCCAGGTCGGAGAAGGACTTCTTGGAGAACTGGGCCACGAAGTGCGCGCGGGCCGCCATCGCCGCGGGCACTCCGTGCAGGGCTGCCACGACCTCGCCGGCCAGCACCTTCTTCAGGTCCATGGGGTGCAGCGCACCCGCGTCGATGCGGGCCGTCACCTGGTCGATCTCGGCGTCGGTCCACTCCGTCCAGGCACGCAGGTAGGGGGCCATCAGCCGGTCCGGAATCGACATGATCCTGCCGAAGACCTCGTCGGGAGCGCTGCCCAGCCCCACGTAGTTGCCCTTGGACTTGGACATCTTGGCGCCCGAGCCGTCGGTGCCCTCGACCAGCGGCATGGTGACCACGAGCTGCGGCTGCTGGCCGCGTACCTCCATCATCCGGCGGCCCATCTGGAGGTTGAGCAGCTGGTCGACCCCGCCCAGCTCGACGTCGCAGTCCAGCTCGACCGAGTCGAGGGCCTGGGCGACGGGGTAGAGCAGCTCGGACATCGTCAGGCCGGAGCCCTCCGAGAGCCGGTTGCGGAAGTCCTCCCGCTGGAGCAGCGCGGAGACCGGCACCTGCGTCAGCAGACCCAGCAGTTCCGGCAGCGTGAACGGGGCCAGCCAGTCGCTGTTGCGCGCGAAGCGCACCTTCTCGAAGTCGAAGAACGGCCGCACCTGCTCCTGGTATCCGGAGAGGTTCCGCGCGATGTCCTCGTCGGTCAGCGGGGGGCGCTCGGCCGTGCGGCCCGAGGGGTCGCCGATCTTGGCGGTGAAGTCGCCGATGATCAGTGTGACGTCGTGGCCCATCCGCTGGAAGCGGCTGAGCACGATGACCGGCACCGCGTGCCCCAGGTGCACGTCCGCCGCCGTGGGGTCGATGCCCAGCTTGATGTGCAGGCCCTTGCCCTGGGCTGCTCGCTCCTCGATCCGCTCGGCCAGCTTCTCCACCGTCGGCAGCAGGTCGACCGACCGCGCCCCGATCAGCTCCGCCTGCTCCCCGGCGGGCAGATCGCTCAGGTCCAGTGAGCGCCGCGCCACGGTCTCCGCGAGCAGCCGCTCGACGTTCGTGTCGGAGGAGAGGTCCTGGGCCAGCAGCTCGCTGGCGCGCTGTACGGAGTCGCCGAGGCGTGTCACGTCACTGTCCTGGTGTGGTGGGTGCTCGATACGGTCACGGGAAAGTCTATGCGCCCGTACCCGCGCCGGAGGCCGGGGCAGTTCGCCCCCGCCGGGGACCGGCGTTTCTGTAGGGACCCCACAGCAGGCCGCGGACGCCCCTGTCCGTGCCCGAGTGCTCGCGGCCCGGTGGCGCCGGATAGGTTCTGTTTGCGACAGGCCGCGACGGCAGTCTGTTTGCGACAGACCGCGACAGCAGAAGCAGGAAGGGTGGGCGCACAGTGAGCCGCTCAGTGCTCGTGACCGGAGGGAACCGCGGCATCGGCCTCGCCATCGCCCGTGCCTTCGCCGAGGCAGGCGACAAGGTCGCCGTCACCTACCGCTCCGGAGAGCCGCCCGAGGGCTTCCTCGGCGTCAAGTGCGACATCACCGAGCCGGAGCAGGTGGAGCAGGCGTACAAGGAGATCGAGGAGAAGCAGGGCGCGGTCGAGGTGCTCGTCGCCAACGCGGGCGTCACCCGTGACCAGCTCCTGCTGCGCATGTCCGAGGAGGACTTCACCTCGGTCGTCGACACCAACCTCACCGGCACCTACCGGGTGGTCAAGCGCGCTTCCCGCGCCATGCTGCGGGCCCGCAAGGGCCGCATCGTGCTGATCTCCTCGGTCGTCGGGCTGATGGGCCAAGCCGGGCAGGCCAACTACGCGGCCTCCAAGGCCGGGCTCGTCGGCTTCGCCCGCTCGCTCTCCCGCGAGCTCGGCTCCCGCAACATCACCTGCAACGTCGTCGCGCCCGGCTTCGTCGACACCGACATGACCCGCGCGCTCACCGACGAACAGCGCGAGGACATCGTCAAGCAGGTACCGCTGGGCCGCTACGCCGCGCCGGAGGAGGTCGCCTCCTCGGTCCGCTTCCTGGCGTCCGACGAGGCCGCGTACATCACCGGAGCCGTCATTCCCGTGGACGGCGGATTGGGCATGGGTCACTGAACATGAGCGGAATCCTCGCTGGAAAGCGCGTCCTGGTCACGGGCGTCATCACCGACGGGTCGATCGCCTTCCACGCGGCGAAGGTCGCCCAGGAGCAGGGTGCCGAGGTCATCCTCACCGGCTTCGGCCGGCTCTCCCTGGTCGAGCGCATCGCCAAGCGGCTGCCCGAGGCCGTGCCCGTCATCGAGCTGGACGTCAGCAACCAGGAGCACCTGGACGGGCTCGCCGACCGGATCCGCGAGCACTGGGGTCCGGACGCGCGGGTGGACGGGATCGTGCACTCGATCGCCTTCGGTCCGCAGGGCGCCTTCGACTTCCTCGGCGCGGCCTGGGAGGACGTCAGCACCGCCGTGCACGTCTCGGCGTACTCGCTCAAGTCGCTCACCATGGCCTGCCTGCCGCTGCTGCACGAGGGCAGCTCGGTCGTCGGCCTCACCTTCGACGCGCAGATCGCCTGGCCCAAGTACGACTGGATGGGCGTGGCCAAGGCGGCCCTGGAGTCCACCAGCCGCTACCTCGCGCGGGACCTGGGTCCGAAGGGCATCCGCTGCAACCTGGTCTCGGCCGGGCCCATCAAGTCGATGGCGGCCAAGTCCATCCCGGGCTTCGAGGAGCTGGCCGACGTGTGGAACCACCGTGCCCCGATCGGCTGGGAGCTGACCGACCCGGAGCCGGCCGGCCGCGGTGTCGTCGCCCTGCTGTCGGACTTCTTCCCCCGTACCACGGGCGAGATCGTGCACGTCGACGGCGGCGTGCACATGATGGGGGCCTGACCCTCGCCGGGACGCGGCCGGCACCGGCCTGCGGCACGGTCCCGGCCTGCGGCGGGGCGCTCCCCTACAGCGCCCCGTGTCCCCACTCCGCCGTGTGCGAGGCCGCCTCCTCGGAGGCGGCCTCCGCGTTTTGCGCCCGGATGGCGTCCAGCAGCCGGGTGTGGTCCATGTGGTTCTCCGGGCGCAGCTCCTCGCCCACGTCCTGCCGCAGGTAGGCCCGCAGCACCTCGCCGAGGTCGGCGTACACGCCGGTCAGCACCTCGTTGTGGGAGGCGGAGAGCACGCCCATGTGCAGGCTGCGGTCGGCGTCGATGAAGCGTTCGACGTCGCCGGAGTCCCATGCCGCCTCCCGGCGTTCCAGCATGCCCTCGAGTTCCCGCAGGTCCGCTTCCGTGCGCCGGCGTGCCGCCAGCCGGGCGCCCGCGGTCTCCAGCGCGGACCGCAGTTCCGCCACGTGCCGCAGATCGGCGCCGGCGAACCGGCGGTGCATCACCCCTGCCAGCTCGCTGGTGGCCAGCACATAGGTGCCCGAGCCCTGCCGGATGTCCAGCAGCCCGTTGTGCGCGAGGGCCCGCACCGCCTCGCGGACCGTGTTCCGGGCCACCCCGAGCTGCTCGACCAGCTCCGCTTCGGTGGGGATACGGCTGTCCACCGGCCACCGGCCCGAGGCGATCTGCTGGCGCAGCGTCGCGATCACCTGGGCGGCCAGGGGGGCGCGCTGGGGGGCCGAGAGCGGGGGAGGGGAAAGCGGTTGGGCAGTATTCATCCCATGATTCTATGATGGGCCGCATGGCATCGGCAGACGACAACAGCAGGAACTCCGCACCCACCACCGGCCTGGGGACCCGCCCCGCCCCCGCGCGCTCCGCCGGTACCCCGGCCGCCCCGCCCGGACCCGGTGCCGCGACGCCCGCGGTCTCCCGCCGACTGCTCGGACTCGTCGCCGCCGGACTCGTCATCGCGGCCCTGAACCTGCGCCCCGCCATATCCGGACTCGGTCCGCTGCTGGAGGAGGTGCGGCGCGGCCTGCACATGAACGGCACCGTGGCCGGACTGCTGACCTCGGTACCCCCGCTGTGTTTCGCCGTCTTCGGCGGCCTCGCCCCACGGCTGGCCCGGCGCCGCGGCCCCGCGCCCGTCGTGCTGGCCGGCATGGCCGCCATCGCCCTCGGCCTTGCCCTGCGGCCGCTGGCCGGCGGCACGGGCACCTTCCTCGCCGCCACCGCGCTGGCCCTGGCCGGAATCGCGGTGAGCAACGTACTGATGCCCGTCATCGTCAAGCACTGGTTCCCCGACCGGGTCGGCTCCATGACCGGGCTGTACTCGATGGCGCTGGCGCTGGGCACGGCGGGCGCCGCCGCCGTCACCGTGCCGCTGACCGACGCGCTCGGTGGCGGCTGGCGCGCCGGGCTGGGGGCGTGGGCGGTGCCGGCGGCAGTCGCCCTCGTCCCGTGGGCGGCGATCTCCCGGGACCGCTCGGCCCGCGCGCCCGAGCCACGGGCCGCGGAAGAGGCCGTTCCCGCACGTACCGCCGAGGGTGAGACGGCAGGGCAGTCCCGTGACCGGGGCCGCACCGAGCCGACCGGCGCTGCGAGCGGCCCGGCGGCTCCCTCGGAGGCCGCGCCGGGGCTGCGGATCGCCGCGTCCCCCACGGCGTGGGCCCTCGCTGTCTTCTTCGGCCTCCAGGCGTCCGCCGCCTACATCACCATGGGCTGGCTTCCGCAGATCTTCCGCGACGCCGGGGTCTCCGCCTCGGCGGCAGGTGTGCTGCTCGCGGTGACCATGGGCATGGGGGTACCGCTCTCCTTCGTGCTGCCCAAGCTGGCCGCCCGGATGCGGCACCAGGGGCCGCTGGTGGTCGCGCTGGGCCTGTGCGGGCTGGTGGGCTACGCGGGGCTGTGGCTGGCCCCCGCCGCCGGCGCCTGGGTGTGGGCCCTGGTGCTGGGCGTCTCCAACTGCGCCTTCCCGCTGGCCCTCACCATGATCGGGATGCGTTCCCGCTCCCACTCCGGCGTGGTCAAGCTCTCCGCCTTCGCGCAGAGCACCGGCTATCTGCTCTCCATCCCCGGCCCGCTGCTGGTCGGCTCGCTGCACGACGTCAGCGGCGGCTGGCACGCTCCGCTGCTGCTGATGGCCGCGCTGATGCTGGCCCAGATGGCGACGGGCCTGCTGGCGGGCAGGGACCGGGTCATCGAAGAGGGGCGCTGAGTGGGACACTGGCCCACATGCCAGTGCTCGAACCGAATCCCCCGGAACCGCGGAAGAAGCTGCTGCTGATCTTCGGCGCCATGATGGCGGTCACCGTCGTCATCGGCGTGATCGCCAGCATCGCCGCCGGCTGACCTCCACCCCCCGGGGTGGTGCCGACACCACCATCCCCTAGGGGCCCTGCGTCAGGGGGGAGTGGGGGGCTTGCCGGATGGGCCGGGGGTCTTGTGCTCCGTAGTGTCGGTGGCCAGGAGAACGAAGGCCGAAGCACCCCGGAGGCGAGCCCCATGACGGCCCCCGCGCACCCCATGCCGGACCGGAGCAGGAACCACCGCCCGGCCCAGGGCGCCGCGCTGCCGCGGCGGGCGCACGACGCGTCGCAGACCCGGCTGCCCTGGTGGGGTGCGCTGCTGCCGGTGCTCGGCTTCGCGCTGCTGCTGGTCCTCCTGGTGGGTGGCGGGCAGGCGGACGCCGCCCAGCGTGCCGCCGACAGTCCGCTGCTGTCCTTCCTCACCCATCTGTGGGGTTCCGTCCTGGGATGAGTTGCCGCGCGGGGGCCGGGCGGTCGGTGTGCGGCGGGTCACCGTCCGTCGACCCTGCCGGACCGACCGGTCAACACCCCGCGACCTGCAGCGCGTTTCGTGCGAAGCTGGGACACATGAGCGTCGATGTGCCCCGCAGTATCGTCCTTCTCCGGCACGCCAAGGCGGACTGGCCGCAGGTGGCGGATCACGAGCGGCCCCTCGCGGAGCGCGGCCGCCTGGACGCCCCGGCGGCGGGTGAATGGCTCGCCGGCCAGGGCATCACTCCGCAACTCACCCTCTGCTCGACCGCCACCCGGACCCGCGACACCTGGAAGCTGGCCGTCTCGCATCTGGCACAGCGTCCCAAGACGGTGTACGAGGAGCGCCTCTACGAGGCGCCGCCCGGTGCGATCATCGAGGTCATCAACGAAGTCCCCGACGACGTGCACGACTTGCTGGTCATCGGCCACAACCCCGGAATGCAGTCGGTCGCCGAGGTGCTTGCCGGGGAAGCCGACCGCGAGGCGCAGGAGCGGCTGGCCCGCGGCTTCCCCACGGCGGCCGTCGCCGTCCTGCGGTACACCGGTTCCTGGAAGTCGGTGGAGCCCGGGAGCGCGCAGCTGACCCACTTCTGGGCGCCCCACGAGTGAGGCGCGCGCCGCAGGTGAGGCGCGCGCCATGAGTGTGAGGCGCGCCCCGCGGCCCCGGCGCGGTCAGAGAGCCGCGGGCCTCTCGGAGCCGGTTCCGTCCGCGGCCTCCACCTCTTCACGCGTGATGCCCAGCAGATAGAGCACGGTGTCCAGGAACGGCACGTTCACCGCGGCGTGTGCGGCCTCCCGGACCAGGGGCTTGGCGTTGAAGGCGACGCCGAGCCCCGCCGTGTTGAGCATGTCCAGGTCGTTGGCGCCGTCGCCGATGGCCACGGTCTGCGCGAGCGGCACGCCCGCCTCGTCGGCGAACCGGCGCAGCAGCCGCGCCTTGCCCGCGCGGTCGACGATCTCGCCGGTGACCCGTCCGGTCAGCTTGCCGTCGACGATCTCCAGCGTGTTGGCGGAGGCGAAGTCCAGCCCCAGCTCCTCCTGCAGCGCGTCGGTGACCTGCGTGAAGCCGCCGGAGACGACACCGACCTGGTAGCCGAGCCGCTTGAGGGTGCGGATCAGCGTGCGGGCCCCGGGGGTGAGCTGCACCGCCTCGCGCACCCGGTCGACGACCGACGCGTCGAGCCCGGCCAGGAGCTCGACCCGGGCGTGCAGCGACTGCTCGAAATCCAGCTCGCCGCGCATCGCCCGCGTCGTCACCTCGGCGACCTGCTCCTCGCAGCCCGCATGGGCGGCGAACAGCTCGATCACCTCGTCCTGGATGAGGGTGGAGTCCACGTCCATCACCACCAGCCGCTGTGCCCGCCGCTGGAGCCCCGAGGCGACGACGGCGACGTCGATGCCGTACTTCGCGGCCTCCAGCGCCAGCGAGGTGCGCAGCAGCGCCGTCTCGGTGCCCGAGACGTCGAACTCGACGGCGAGTACCGGGTACTTGGCGAGCCGGAAGATGCGGTCGATGTTGCCGCCGGTGGAGGTGATGCTGGCCGCTATGGCGGCGGTCGACTCCGCGGTGAGCGGATGCCCCAGCACGGTGACGTGCGAACGTCCGGTGCCGCGGGGGCGGTTGTCGCCCGTGCCGGAGATGATCTCGGCGGTCATGCCCATCGACTCGGCCCAACTGTGCACGGTCGCGCGCAGCTCGCCCTCGGAGCCGGTGCCGGTGGTGGGCGCGGTGACCAGGGCGCACAGCGTGATGCGGCCGCGGGTGACGAGTTGCTCGATGTCGACGACCTCGACGGCGAAGGCCGCGAGAGTGTCGAAGAGGCCGGCGGTGATGCCGGGCCGGTCCTTGCCGAAGATCTTGACCAGCAGGGTCGGGGTGTCGGCGTACGACGGAGGCTGGGCCACAGGTGTGCTCATGGTCCTCTCACATTACCGCCGCGCTGCTGCGGAACCCTGCCGGGGCGGTGCGAATGCGGCTGGACGCCACGAAGGGGTACCGTTTCCGTCCCTCTCATCATGATCGGTCGGGATCGGTCACGATCGGCTCCGGTCCGTGCGCACATCCGCACCTGAAGCCCTTTCCTGCGACTTCCCGCGGTTCTTCCGCGGTTCTCCCGTCCTCTCGGCCGTGCGCCTGCACGGGTTCCCCGGTGTTCCCCGACGGAACGGTCACAGCCTGGTCCCTACCGCTGGCCCGGCTTCCTGTCGGGCGGCCGAGCCTGAAATAGTTCCTCACGATGTTCGCCATCCCTAGACTCCCTCGCTGCAGGGGGTACCTCGGGGGACAACTTTGTGGGGCATGGAGTGCCGGAACTCGTACTGGAATTGAACGGACAGACCTGGACGCTCGATCCGTCCAGGGCCTACACCCTCGGCCGCGACCCCCAGGGGGACGTGGCGATCGAGGACGCCAGGGTCTCCTGGCGGCACGCCACGGTGCGCTGGGGAGGGCGCGCCTGGGTCATCGAGGACCACGGCAGTACCAACGGCACGTATGTGCAGGGACGGCGGATCCAGCAGTTGGAGCTGGCGCCCGGCATGAGCGTCCATCTGGGCAACGCCACCGACGGCCCGCGGCTCGGCTTCTCGGGCGGGGCGCCCGCCGGGCAGGCTCCGGCGGGCGGGATGTACGGCGGACAGACCGCGCCCCAGCAGCAGGGGCAGCCTCAGCAGGCTGCGCAGGCCGCGGCCCAGCACAGCGCTCCGACCCAGCAGCCGCAGGTCGGGGGAGCGCCCGGCTGGGGCCAGCAGCCCCCGCAGCCCCAGCAGCCGCACCCCGGCTGGCAGCAGCAGGCTCCGCAGATGCCGCAGCAGATGCAGCATGCGGCCCCGCCGCAGTACGCGCAGCAGCCGCCCCAGCAGCAGATGCCGCAGCAGCACATGCAGCCGCAGGGCGGTCCCCAGGGCGGTCCCGGAGCGCACGGCATGGGCGGCCCCGCACCGGGGACGGGCGCTCCCGGCGCCGGCGGCCAGGGTGGAGCGCCGCCGCAGGGGGCGGGCGACCGTAGCCCGACCACCTTCCACCAGCTCTCCCTCGGCCGGGTGATGCGCATCGGCCGTGCGCTGGAGAACGAGCTGGTCGTCTCCGACCTCCAGGTCTCGCGGCACCACGCGGAGTTCCACTCCTCGCCCGACGGCCGGTGCGAGATCCACGACCTGGGCAGCCACAACGGCACCTACGTCAACGGCCAGCCGATACCGCGGTCCGGCACGGTCGCCATCTCCCCGCAGGACATCGTCGGCATCGGCCACTCCACCTTCCGGCTGGTCGGGGACCGGCTGGAGGAGTTCGTCGACACCGGCGACGTGTCCTTCTCGGCCCGCCATCTGACCGTCAAGGTCGACGGCGGCAAGGTCATCCTCAACAACGTCACCTTCGGCGTCCCCGAGAAGTCGCTGATCGGCGTGATCGGCCCGTCGGGCTCCGGCAAGTCCACGCTGCTGCGGGCGCTGACCGGGTACCGCCCCGCCGACGTCGGCGAGGTCCTCTACGACAACCGGAACCTCTACAAGCAGTTCGCCGAGCTGCGGCAGCGCATCGGCCTGGTCCCGCAGGACGACATCCTGCACAAGGAGCTGAAGGTCCGCACCGCGCTGCGCTACGCGGCCAAGCTCCGCTTCCCCGGCGACGTCGCGGAGGCCGAGCGCAACGCCCGGGTCGAGGAGGTGCTCGCCGAGCTCAAGCTCGACATCCACGCGGACAAGCGCGTCACCTCCCTCTCCGGCGGCCAGCGCAAGCGCGTCTCCGTCGCCCTGGAGCTGCTCACCAAGCCCTCGCTGATCTTCCTGGACGAGCCCACTTCGGGCCTCGACCCGGGCATGGACCGCGACGTGATGCAGCTGCTGCGCGGCATGGCCGACGACGGGCGCACCGTGCTGGTCGTCACCCACTCGGTCGCCGAGCTCGGGCTGTGCGACAAGCTCCTGGTGATGGCGCCGGGCGGCGGTGTGGCCTACTTCGGCCCGCCCGAAGAGGCGCTGAACTTCTTCGGCTACGACTCATGGGCGGATGTCTTCTCCGCCTTCGAGAACTACCGCGACTACGACTGGATGGGCCGCTGGCAGGGCTCGCAGCACTACCAGATGTACGCGGCCGACATCGACGCCCAGCACCCGCAGCAGGACCCGTACGCGGCCCAGCAGCAAGCCATGCAGCCGACGCGGCTGCAGAAGCCGCAGAGCTGGGGCAGCCAGCTGTGGACGCTGATGAGACGCTACCTCTCGGTGATCTCCGCGGACCGCTCCTTCCTGGTGCTGTCCTTCGTCACTCCGCTGCTCCTCGGCCTGGTCAGCACCCTGATGCCGTCCGACTACGGACTGACGGCGCCACCGGGCAAGACCAACGGTGACGCGGGCCCCATCCTGCTGATCCTCGCCATCGGCGCCTGTTTCTCGGGCGCGGCCAACTCGGTCCGGGAACTGATCAAGGAACGGGTCATCTACGAACGGGAACGGGCCACCGGCCTCTCCCGGTCGGCCTACCTGATGTCCAAGGTGATCGTGCTGGGCCTGGTCGCGGCCGTCCAGGGCCTCCTGATGTGCATCGTCGGGTTCTACCCGCGCGACCTTCCCGAGGAGGGCCTGCTCGCCTCCAACCCGGCCATCGAGATGACGCTGGTGGCCATCGCGCTCGGCGGCACCTCGATGATGTTCGGCCTGATCATCTCCTCCCTGGTGAAGACCTCGGAGAAGACGATGATCCTGCTCGTGCTCTTCGCCGTCGTACAGGTCGTCTTCACCGGTGTGCTCTTCAAGCTCTTCGACAGCCCCGGTGTGGAGCAGTTCGCCTGGCTGATGCCGTCCCGGTGGGCGATGGCGGCCCTCGGCGCGACCGTCGAGCTCGGCCGGCTGATGCCCCAGGACAAGAAGGACCCGACCAACACCGACCCGCTGTGGGACCACTCGCTGGACCAGTGGGTGATGGACGTCGGTGTCCTCGCCCTGATGGGTGTCCTGTGCTACTTCGTCATCATCCGGCTGCTGCGCCGCCACGAGCCGGAGATCATGCGCAAGTGAGCGCTTGACCGCGCGGTCCGCACGGAGAAGGGGTCCCCTCGTCCGGGGGCCCCTTTTCGTGTCCCCGCTCTCCGGTCCCGGCCGTGCGTCGCCGGACCTAGGACCTCCGGCCCGTCCCGCCCCTGGCCCGGGTCCGATCCCCGCCCCGGTGCCGCCGGGTACCGTGATCGGCATGGTCCCCCGCACAGGGCTCGCCGCGGTCAGCGCGGCGCTGCTCGCCATGAACCGCCGGCTCGAGGTGCGCGACGTCCTCCAGACGATCGTCGCCTCGGCCCGCGATCTGCTCGACGCCGAGTACGCGGCGCTGGGCGTCCCCGACGATCAGGGCGGCTTCGCGCAGTTCGTCGTCGCCGGAGTGAGCGACGAGCAGTGGAAGGCCATCGGCCCGCTGCCGCGGCAGCACGGCATCCTCGCCGCCATGCTGCGGGACGCCACTCCCCAGCGGCTCGCCGACGTCCGCAGGGACCCCCGGTTCGGCGGCTGGCCCTCCGCGCACCCCATGATGGCCGACTTCCTCGGCATGCCCATCGCCGACGGCGAGCAGGTGCTGGGCGCGCTCTTCCTTGCCAACAAACGCTGCGCGCCCCCGCGGGAGCAGAGCCGTCCGGCACCCCGGGAGCGGACCTGTGCCTTCACGGAGGACGACGAGGAACTGCTGCGGCTGCTCGCGCAGCACGCCGCCATCGCGCTGACCAACGCGCGGCTCTACGAGCGCAGCCGCGAGCTGACCATCGCCGAGGAGCGCACCCGTATCGGCCACGAGCTGCACGACGCGGTGGCCCAGAAGCTCTTCTCGCTCCGTCTGACGGCCCAGGCGGCCACGGCCCTCGTCGACCGGGATCCCCCGCGGGCGAAGGCCGAACTGCACGAGGTGGCCCGGCTCTCCGGCGAGGCCGCCGACGAGCTGCGGGCGGCCGTCGTCGAACTGCGCCCCGCGGCGTTGGACGAGGACGGCCTGGTCGCCACGCTGCGCACCCAGGCCCAGGTCCTGGACCGCGCGCACAGCGCCGAGGTGGACTTCGTGTGCGAGGGCGTGCGCGCCCTCCCCGCGGCCCAGGAGGAGGCCCTGTTGCGGGTCGCGCAGGAGGCCCTGCACAACGCGCTGCGGCACGCGGACGCGGGCCGTGTCCGGGTGTCCCTGGTGCGCCGCGGCCCGTCCGCCGTCCTCACCGTCACCGACGACGGCAAGGGTTTCGACCCCGGCGCCGTACGCTCGGCCGGCCGCCATCTGGGCCTGGTCTCGATGCGTGACCGGGCCTCCGGCGTCGGTGGCACGTTGACTGTCCGCTCGGAGCCCGGCAAGGGCACCGCTGTCGCTTTGGAGGTGCCCGGTGGCTGAGCCGATCCGTGTGCTGCTCGTCGACGACCACCAGGTCGTACGGCGCGGGCTGCGCACATTCCTGGAGGTGCAGGACGACATCGAGGTCGTGGGGGAGGCCGCGGACGGCTCCGAGGGGGTGGCACGCGCCGAGGAGCTGCGGCCGGACGTCGTCCTGATGGACGTCAAGATGCCCGGGACCGACGGCGTCGAGGCGCTGCGCACACTCCGTGAGCGGGACAACCCGGCGAGAGTGCTGATCGTCACCAGCTTCACCGAGCAGCGCACCGTCGTACCGGCCCTGCGTGCGGGCGCTGCGGGGTACGTCTACAAGGACGTCGACCCGGAGGCGCTGGCCGGCGCCATCCGTTCCGTGCACGCGGGCCATGTGCTGCTGCAGCCCGAGGTCGCCGGGGCGCTGCTCACCGACGACCAGAGCCCGTCCGCCGGGCGCGGTCCCGCGCTGACCGAGCGGGAGCGCGAGGTGCTCGGGCTGATAGCGGACGGCCGCTCCAACCGCGAGATCGCCCGCCTGCTCGTGCTGTCGGAGAAGACGGTCAAGACCCACGTCTCCAACATCCTGATGAAGCTCGACCTGGCCGACCGGACCCAGGCGGCCCTGTGGGCGGTCCGCCACGGGGTGACGGGGTGACGGGGTGACGGGGTGCCGGGGTGACTGACCGGGTGACGGGTGAACAGGGTGACGGCCCGAGTTGCCGCTTCTGTGGGCAGCCGGGAATCGGGCATCCGTTCCCTGCGGGTCGAATTTCATACTGTCGTGTGGTCGTCATCTTTTCGGCGCACCCTCCCGGCTGATGCCCCGTTCTCCATGGCGTGCCCGCGGCGGTCGGCCGCGGCACGGTTCCGCAGACGCACAGGGAGAACACCCCATGAACACTGCCAAGAAGGCCGCCCTCGTCCTCGCCGCCGCAGGCGTCGCCGCCGGTGCCTCCGCCGGCTCCGCGTTCGCCCAGAGCGACGCGCAGGGCCAGGCCGTCAACTCGCCGGGCGTCGGCTCGGGCAACCTCGTGCAGGCCCCGGTCCACGTGCCCGCGAACGTGACGGGCAACTCCGTCAACGTGGTCGGCGTCCTCAACCCCGCCTTCGGCAACCTCACGCACAACAGCTGACGCAGCGGCCCGGACACCGGGAGGCGGGCGGCGCCGATCAGGCCCGCCCGCCCTCCCGGCGCCGCTCCAGCTCCTCCGCGTAGGAGTTGTAGGCCGCCACCCGCGCACGCCGGGCCGTGCGCTCCACCGGGCGCAGCGCCTCGGCGCGGGACGCCATCTCCGCTGCGCTCACCGCGCCGCCGTGCTCCCGCCCGTCGCCCCCGCCGTCCCCGTAGGCGATGGAGACCAGCGCCGCGACCCGCTGCCCGAGCTCCAGCACCCGCACGGCGCGCGGCGGATAGCCCGGAGCCAGCAGCTGTCTGCCCGCCTCCATCCGCGCCCGGTACGCCTCCAGAGCCGCGTCGGCCACCGGCCCCGAGCCCGCGACGTCGAGCCGCGTCAGTACCTCGGTCGCCTCCCGCATGGCCTCCGCCAGCTCCCGCTCGGCCTCCGCCAGCGAGGGCACGTCGGCCGGCGGAGCCTCCCGCACCGGCAGGCACTCCCACCGCACCTCCGTGTGCACATCCTCCGGGTCGCCGTCCGCGGGCCCCGCCGCGTGCACCTCCGGCACCAGGCCCAGCGCCGTCCCGTGCACCAGCACGGCCTCCTCGGCCTCCATCGCCCGCGCGTTGAACTCCGGGGGCCCGCTCAGCCCCAGCGGATGCCCCGGCACCGGCAGCGCCACCCGCAGTCCCGCGGCACCCAGCGACCGCAGCTTCCCCAGCGCTAGCGTCAGCCCGACCGCACCGCCGTCGTCCCCCGGCAGCGCGACGCGGTGCAGGGTGTCCTCGGCCACGATGCGCTCGGCCGCCTCGTCGGGCGCGACGAGTCCGGCGAGCAGTGCGTTTCCCCAGGCGGCCAGCCGCCCTGAGCGAGGTTCTGTGAGCATGGACCAAGCCTAGGGAACGGGCTTCGCACACGGTGGCGTAGGTTTTCCCCTGGGGAATGTGCCCATAGGCACCTCAACGCGACTGCAATAGGAGACAACGCGCTCATGAGCGAAGTACTGGAGCTGGTGGACGTATCCGTGGTCCGCGACGGACGTGCTCTGGTGGAAGATGTCTCCTGGTCGGTCAAGGAGGGCGAACGCTGGGTCATCCTCGGCCCCAACGGCGCGGGCAAGACCACACTGCTCAACCTCGCCTCCAGCTACCTCTTCCCGACCTCCGGCACCGTCGGGGTCCTGGGCGAACGCCTCGGCAGCGTCGACGTGTTCGAGCTGCGCCCCCGCGTGGGGATGGCCAGCATCGCCATGGCCGAGAAGCTGCCGCGCCGCCAGACCGTGCTGGAGACCGTGCTCACCGCCGCCTACGGCATGACGGCGCACTGGCAGGAGAGCTACGACAAGGTCGACGAGGACCGCGCCCGGGCCTTCCTCGACAGGCTCGGCATGTCCGACTACCTGGACCGCAGGTTCGGCACCCTCTCCGAGGGCGAGCGCAAGCGCACCATGATCGCGCGCGCCATGATGACCGACCCCGAACTGCTCCTGCTGGACGAGCCCGCGGCCGGACTCGACCTGGGCGGCCGCGAGGACCTCGTCCGGCGTCTCGGCCGGCTGGCCCGCGACCCGTACGCGCCCTCCATGCTGATGGTCACCCACCACGTCGAGGAGATCCCGCCGGGCTTCACCCACGTCCTGATGATCCGCCAGGGCCAGGTACTGGCCGCCGGACCGCTGGAGACCGAGCTGACCTCCCGGAACCTCTCCCTGTGCTTCGGCCTGCCGCTGGTCGTCGAGGCGCAGAACGGGCGCTGGACCGCACAGGGCCTGCCACTGAGCTGAGCGTGCGCCTACCATGGCCATGTGGACGCATGGGTCTGGTGGCTCGTAGCCGCCGCAGCACTGGGGATCCCGCTCATCATCACGGCCATGCCGGAGTTCGGCATGCTGGCGGTGGGCGCGGTGGCCGCCGCCGGAGCGGCGGGGATCGGCGGGGGGCCGGTGGCCCAGGTCGTCGTCTTCGCCCTCGTCTCCACGGCGCTCATTCTGGTCGTACGGCCGGTCGCACGCCGGATGCGCACCCAACGCCCCGCGCTGGCCAGCGGCGTCGACGCGCTCAAGGGACGGCGGGCCGTGGTGCTGGAGCGGGTCGACGGGGACAACGGCCGTATCAAGCTCGCCGGAGAGGTCTGGTCCGCGCGGGCGCTGGACACCGACACCGCCTTCGAGCCCGGCAGCCAGGTGGACGTGGTCGAGATCGACGGAGCTACGGCTGTCGTGATGTGATGGCTATGAGCAGCCGAACACGGGCAGTGATTCTTCAGTCAGCGACTTCTGAGATCATGCAGGGGGCAAGGCCATGGACGCCATCATCATCGTCCTGATCATCCTGGTGGTGCTTGTCTTCATCGCACTCATCAAGACGATCCAGGTCATTCCGCAGGCCAGTGCGGCGATCGTGGAGCGCTTCGGCCGGTACACCCGCACTCTCAACGCGGGCCTGAACATCGTCGTCCCGTTCATCGACACCGTCCGCAACCGTGTCGACCTCCGGGAGCAGGTCGTCCCCTTCCCTCCGCAGCCGGTGATCACCCAGGACAACCTGGTCGTGAACATCGACACCGTCATCTACTACCAGGTGACGGACGCCCGGGCCGCCACCTACGAGGTCGCCAGCTACATCCAGGCGATCGAACAGCTCACCGTCACCACGCTGCGCAACATCATCGGCGGGATGGACCTGGAGCGCACCCTCACCTCCCGCGAGGAGATCAACGCGGCGCTGCGCGGAGTGCTGGACGAGGCGACCGGCAAGTGGGGCATCCGCGTCAACCGCGTCGAACTCAAGGCCATCGAGCCGCCGACCTCCATCCAGGACTCGATGGAGAAGCAGATGCGGGCCGACCGCGACAAGCGCGCCGCCATCCTCCAGGCAGAGGGCGTCCGCCAGTCGCAGATCCTCACCGCCGAGGGCGAGAAGCAGTCGGCCATCCTGCGCGCCGAGGGCGAGTCGCGCTCCGCGGCCCTGCGCGCCGAAGGCGAGGCCCAGGCCATCCGCACCGTCTTCGAGTCGATCCACGCCGGTGACCCGGACCAGAAACTGCTCTCCTACCAGTACCTCCAGATGCTCCCGAAGATCGCCGAGGGCGACGCCAACAAGCTCTGGATCGTCCCCAGCGAGATCGGCGACGCACTCAAGGGCCTCGGCGGCGCCCTGGACACCTTCCGCCCGGACTCCGGCGGCAACGGCGGCGGCACCCCAGCGCCGCCCAGCGCCGCCAAGCCCCCGCGGCCCCCGCGCGAGCAGCCCCCGCTGGACTCCTGACCCCGTCCGCCGTCCGGTCCGCCTGCCCGGACGGTGCCGTCCACCAGCCGGACCCCCGTACACAGCCGCAGCCCCTTCGGGCATGATCGGTTCCACTGGAACCGAACACCGGAGGGGCTGACGCGTGACCATATGGGAAGCCGTGGCCGTCTGCGCGGCAGGCGTGGGCGCCGGAGGCATCAACACCGTCGTCGGCTCCGGCACGCTCCTGACCTTCCCCGTGCTGCTCGCCGTCGGCCTGCCGCCGGTGACCGCCAACGTCTCCAACTCGCTCGGGCTCGTCCCCGGCTCGATCAGCGGAGCGATCGGCTACCGGCGGGAGCTGCGCGGCCAAGGGCGCCGTGTCCTGCGGCTCGGCCTCGTCGCCCTCCTCGGAGGACTGGCGGGCGCCATCCTGCTGCTCACCCTGCCCTCCAGCGCCTTCGACACGATCGTCCCGGTGCTGATCGCGCTCGCCCTGGTCCTCGTCGTCCTCCAGCCCCGACTGGCCGCGGCCGTCCGCCGGCGCCGCGAACGGGACAGCAGCGGCGGCCACCCGCACGGCGGTGTGCCCCTCCAGGGCGGCATCCTGTTCGCCAGCGCCTACGGTGGCTACTTCGGCGCGGCCCAGGGCGTCCTCTATCTGGCGCTGATGGGGCTGCTCATCCCCGACGACCTGCAGCGCATCAACGCCGTGAAGAACGTCCTGGGCGCCGTGGTCAACGGCACGGCCGCCGTCTTCTTCCTCTTCGTCGCCGACTTCGACTGGACAGCGGTGCTGCTGATCGCCCTCGGCTCGGCGGCCGGAGGCCAGCTCGGCGCCAGAATCGGGCGCAAGCTGGCCCCCGGCATGCTCCGGGGCGTCATCGTGGTCGTCGGCCTCGCCGCGATCGTGCAGCTCCTGCTGCGGTGACCCGGGCGAGCCCGCCGTCCTCCCTCAGGCCGTCGCCGGCAGCGTCAGCCACTCCGGGAGCGACTCCCCCTCCGCGAGCCCCAGTGCCAGCAGCAGCGCATCGGCCGGTGTCGGCTCGAACGGCTTGACCAGCAGCTTCATCCCCGCCTGGCCCGGTGTCCTGGCCGCCTTGCGGTGGTTGTCGGCCGCGCACGCCGCGACCGTGTTCAGCCAGGTGTCCCCGCCGCCGTGCGACCGCGGGACGATGTGGTCCACCGTGGTCGCCCGGCGTCCGCAGTACCCGCACCGATGCCGGTCCCGCACCAGGACGCCCCGCCGCGACCACGGTGCCCGTTGTCGGAACGGCACCCGGACGTACCGGCGGAGCCTGATCACCTGCGGCACCGGCAGCTCCACCTGCGCCGCACGCACCCGCAGCCCGGAATGCGCCTGCTCGACGACGGCCTTGTCCCGCATCACGAGCACCACCGCGCGCCGTAGCGACACCGTCGACAGCGGCTCGAAGCTCGCGTTCAGTACCAGCGTCTCCCGCATCCCGACCGCCTCCCCTTCTCCCGTCCCGGCCGCTTCGCGCCGGGTGGCACCCACTGTGCCGCTGTCCATCGGGGCCGACAACGCAATTTCGCCGGGGGGTACGGCAGGTGAAGGGGCCGGGAACGGCAGGTCGCGGAGGGGCGTCGCGGGCCGGTTCCGGGGTTCCCGGGGTCCCACGGTTTTGGGGGAGGGGGTGCGGAGACCGGCTACGGGAGCCCGCGAGGCGGGAGACCGGTGCGGGAGCCCGTGAGGCGGGGGGGAGAGAAGAGAGGAACGGCCACCCGGCGGACGGAGGAAGCAGGCAGTCGGCGCGGTCGTCCGGCCCCCGGCCGGACTCCGGCGGACGGCAGCACTCACAGAGTGCCCGCCGCCCCCGCTCGCGGTGATGGACCGCGCCACGGTGCCGACTGCCCCGTATACGGTGCGCCGCGCACACAGCGCGGCGCAACGGAATTCCTCCGGCCGGCCCGGGGCCCTGCCGGCGCCGAACCGGGCCCCGACTCCCCGACACCCGGATCGGGGACCCGGAGCCCGGGATCCGGACGCGGTGGGCTCAGCCCTCGGCAGGGATCTCGTACTCGCCGATGAGCTGACCGCGCGCCAGGGTGTGGAAACGCAGATTGAACCCGACGACCGCGGGGGAGGCGTCGGCGTCCGGGCCGAGCTTCTCGGTGTCCACGGCGTACACGGTGAACACATAGCGGTGCGGGCCGTCCCCGGGCGGCGGCGCGGCCCCGCCGAAGTCGCGCGTCCCGAAGTCGTTGCGCACGTGCACAGCCCCTTCGGGGAGCCCCTTCATCCCGCCCGTACCGGCACCCTCGGGCAGCTCGGTCACGGTGGCGGGGATGTCGAAGACGGACCAGTGCCAGAACCCGCTGCCCGTCGGCGCGTCCGGGTCGAAGCAGGTCACCGCGAAGCTCTTCGTCCCCTCGGGGAAGCCTTCCCAGCGCAGCTGCGGAGAGGTGTTCCCCTCCGCGTACACCTGTGCGGTACCCAGATGGCCGCCGTCCGGCAGATCGTCGCTCAGTACGCGAATCGACGGCACCTGGGGGTGGAAGTCATGGGGGAGCGGGCGCCGTTGCTGGTCGGTCACGTCGTGAACCTCCTCGTCACGCGAATCGCTGTAACGGCCAGCCTAACGATCCTGACCGCCTCTCTTTGCCACCATGACGGGGTGCGACAGCACACCCCGTACATCCCAGCCCTGTGCCCGCAGGAGTCAACGCCATCAGGTGACTGACCACGACGAGACCCCGAAGCGGTGGTGCGACCATGACCAGCCCCGTGGACCTACCCGAGCTGCCCCAGGCCGACCTCCCCGGCCTCTTCGACGACTCGGTGCCTCCCGGCGTCTACCGGCTGCCCTCGGTGGGCCCCGACGCGCTGATGCAGGCGGACGCGGCGGGCTGGTTCGGCGCGGTCGTGGACCTGACCGGCGTCGACAACAAAGCGGAGTTCATGGAGCGTTGCGCCACCGGACTGGAGCTCCCCGACTACTTCGGGCGCAACTGGGACGCGCTCGCCGACCTGCTCACCGACCTGTCCTGGTGCGGAAAGCCCGACGGCTATCTGCTGCTGGCCACCGGCTGGTCCGGGTTCGAGCACGCCGACCCGGAGGACGCCGCCGCCGCGGCGGCGGTCTTCACCGCGGCGGCCGGCTTCTGGGCGGTACGCGAGACCCCGCTCAGCATCCTGCTCGGCTGAACGGGGTCTCCCGCCGCGTGGCGCTGCGCCGCGGGCTCAGAACCAGTTCCGCTTGCCGCCGACCTCGGCCAGCCACTGGTTGAGGTAGCCCGCCCAGTCGGTCTGCTGGTAGGAGTCGAAGTCCATCGGGAAGGCCCGGAAGGTGTCACTGCCCTCCGAGAACAGTCCGCCCTTCTTGTCCATCTCCAGTACCACGTCCATGCCCCGCGCGTCCGCGACGAACGAGAGCTCGACCTGGTTGAGGCCGCGATACTGCTCCGGCGCGAAGAACTCGATCTCCTGGTAGAAGGGGAGCTGCTGCCGGGTGTTGCGGATGTGCCCCTTCTCCATGTCCGCCGACTTGAACCGGAACCCGAGCTGCCCGAACGCGTCCAGGATCGCCTGCTGCGCCGGGAGCGGGTGGATGTCCACCGGGTCCAGGTCACTGGAGTCCAGCGCCCGTGCGATCGCCAGCTCCGTCGTCACACCGATCTGCATGCCCCGCAACTGCTGGCCCATGAACGCGGTGATCGGCGTCTCCCACGGCACCTCCAGCGCGAAGGGCACCACGTGCGAGTCGCCCTCGTGCAGGGTGAGCTCCCCGCCGAGCCGCTGGGTACCGAACTCGATGTTCTGGTGCATCTCGCCGTCGTCGGTCTCCACCTCGACCCGCGCCTGCAGGCCCACGGAGAGCGCCTGGATCTCCTGGGTGACCGAGCCGCCCTCGATCCGCACCTCGCCCTGCACCACACCGCCCGGCACCGCGTGCGGCTCGTGCAGCACGGTGTCGACCGAGGCGCTGCCCATGCCCATGCTCGCGAACAGCTTCTTGAAGCCCATCCCCTTGTCCTCCCCTTTCGGTCCGGTTCCCCCTCCCGCCGGGAAGCACGGGAACCGCTCGCGTACGGGACTCTCCCGTACGCGGTTCTTGTACGCTCGGACGGCATGATCGCAGGCCGAGCCCGCATGCCCAGCACGACCGGTGGTGACCCGCACCTGTCCCGGGACTTCTTCGACCGTCCTGTCCTGGATGTCGCCCCCGACCTTCTCGGACACGTCCTGGTACGCACGACGAGCGAGGGCCGCATGCGGTTGCGCATCACCGAGGTCGAGGCGTACGCGGGGGAGGCCGATCCGGGGTCGCACGCCTACCGGGGCCGGACGCAACGCAATGCCTCGATGTTCGGCCCGCCGGGGCACGCCTACGTCTACTTCATCTACGGCATGTGGTTCAGCCTCAACCTCGTCTGCGGTCCCGAGGGGCAGGCGAGCGGCGTGCTGATCCGCGCGGGCGAGGTGCTGGAAGGAGTGGAGCAGGCGCGGAACCGCCGGCCCAAGGCGAGCAAGGACACGGAACTGGCCAAGGGCCCGGCCCGCCTCGCCACCGCGCTCGCGGTGGACCGCGAGCTGAACGGCACCGACCTGTGCACCCGCGACCCCGCCACGCCGCTCGGCATCCTCGACGGCGCGGTGGCGGCGACCGGTCCGACGGCCACCACCCGGAGCGGTCCGCGCACCGGCGTGGGAGGTGACGGCGCACACTTCCCCTGGCGCTTCTGGCTCGCGGACGACCCGACGGTCAGCCCCTACCGCGCACACAAGCCGCGGAACCGCAGGACCTCGCTTGACGCAGGGGCGTCGAACCCCTAACGTTGTACGAGTCGCTGAAAACGGGACGGCTTGCCACGGACCTGAGGTCCGGTGAGAGCTCCCCCGGAAGCGACCACTCACTACCTACGATATGCCCCACAATCGGGGTCGATTTCGGCACGCCGAAATCTGACGCCGAGGGCTCGATTATGAGCCTCCGGGGAAATCCGCTAAAGTAGTGAACACCGAAAGGGCAAACGTCCGGAGAAACCGGTACTGCATCGTCAGAACCGATTGGTTTCGAAGGAAGCGTCCGTTCCTTGAGAACTCAACAGCG
>NZ_JBIAGB010000041.1:0-25325 GCF_042869575.1 Streptomyces sp. NPDC006925 | reverse complement strand
ACCCGGCTGCGCGCCCGCTACGGCCGCTCCTGGCGCCGCAAAGCACCCGTCGAAGCACTCATGCCCCTCAAACTCACCCGCTACGGCATCCCGCTGCACCGCACGGCGCCCCAGGCAAGCGCGCTGCCCGAACCGGAGCCGATGCCGTCCGGCCAGCTGGACACCGGAGCCGGCCGGGGCGGCGCCGCCGGCACCGGTCACGGGGCAGCCGGCCCGACCGCACCGGGAGCGGACACCGAACCGGCCCGCGAGCACGCTCCGGCCTCCTCCCCGGCGACCGGCCCCGCACCCGGGCCGGAGCCCACACCCCCGGCACAGCCCGAACCCCCGTCGGGCGCGGTGCCCCCCGCGGACGCGGAACCCGGGCCCGGTGCCGAGACCCCGCCGGAGGCGGAACGTCTCCCCGCGCCGGGGGCCGCCCAGCAGGCGCAGCCCGCCGCCGGACCCGAACCGCAGCCCGCACCGGAGCCGGAACCCGCGCGCCCCGCGGAGCCCGCGCCGCAGGCGCAGGAGTTCCCCGTCCCGGTGGCACCAGGCCGCTACCGCACGCTCGCCACCCCGCAGCCCGTCCGCGCACAGCAGGAACTCTTCGTCGAGCCCGCCCCCCTCCCTCCGGAGCCCGAACCCGCCCCGGCCCCGGCCCCGGCGGAGCCGTTCGCCCCCGAAGAGACGCTCCCGGCGGAACCGGACCAGGACGCCGCGGACGCCGGGAACGAGCCCGTCAACATCCCCGACGGGGTGCCGCGTGATGAGTTCTACTTCGCGGTCTACCGCCAGTACGTCGCGGAACGCGGCGACCGCCCCACCGCACGCCAGCTCTCCCGCGCCCTCTTTGAGGGGCACGGGGTCACCACGGCCGAAGGCAACCTGCTGGGCGAGACCTACCTCGGCGGCTACCTGCGGGAGTTCAAGGAGCGCTACAACACCGAGATGGGCCTCGCCGGCTGAACCAGGCCGACCCTCGGCCGGACCCGGTTCGGCCCTCGGCGGCTTTCAGGCCCCCAGCAGCTTGCGCACCCGATCGGCACCCACGGCCAGCAGCAGGGTGGGCAGCCGCGGACCGGTCTCGCGGCCGACCAGCAGCCGGTAGAGCAGCGCGAAGAACCCGCGCTGGGCCACCTTCATCTCCGGGGTGGGCTTCGCGTCCGGCGCGAATCCGGCGCGCACCTTGGGCACGCCGTACACCAGCGACGTCAGGCCCTCCAGCGACCAGTGCTCGTCCAGCCCGTCCAGCAGCAGCCGCAGCGACTCGCGCTGCTCCTCGTCCAGCTCCGCCAGCAGCGCCGCGTCGGGCTCCTCGCGGACCCGGGTGCGCTGGTCGGCCGGGACCTGGGTGGTGATCCAGCGGTGCGCACGATCCAGCCGCGGACGCACCTCCTCCAGCGCGTGCACCGGGTGCTGCGGGTCCAGCTCGGTGAGGATGCGCAGCGTCTGCTCCTCGTGGCCGCCGGTGATGTCGGTGACGGAGGCCAGCGTGCGGTACGGCAGCGGACGCGGTGTCAGGGTCAGCGGACCCAGCGCGGTGGACGAGGCGCGGGTGTGCGCCGCCAGGTCGGCGGGCTGGGCCGAGCCGTCGGCGATCTTGCGGCCGAGCGCGTCCCACTCGTCGTAGGTGCGCTGGATCTCCTGGTCGAAGGCGACCTTGAAGGACTGGTTCGGCTTGCGCCGCGCGTACAGCCAGCGCAGCAGCGGAGCCTCCATGATCTGCAGCGCGTCGGCGGGAGTGGGCACGCCGCCCTTCGAGGACGACATCTTCGCCATGCCGCTGATGCCCACGAACGCGTACATCGGGCCGATGGGCTGCTCGCCGTCGAAGATCTCCCGCACGAGCTGCCCGCCGACGACGAACGACGAGCCGGGCGACTGGTGGTCGACGCCGGACGGCTCGAAGACGACGCCCTCGTACGCCCAGCGCATCGGCCAGTCCACCTTCCAGACCAGCTTGCCGTGGTCGAAGGTGCGCAGCTCGACCGTCTCGGCGTGCCCGCACCGGCAGGTGTAGGACAGTGCGGTCGTCTCGTCGTCATAGCCGGTGACGGTCGTCAGATCGCGGCCGCAGACGGTGCAGTAGGGCTTGTACGGGTAGTAGGCGCCGGCTCCGGCGCCCGAGCCGTCGTCCTCAGCGGCCGCGCCCGAACCCTCGGCCGCCTCCACCTCGGCGGCGTCCGCGGGCTTCTGCTGCTTCTTGCCGCCCTTCGCGCCCTTCTCCAGCGTCCGGTAGCGGTCGAGCACGGCGTCGATACGGGCGCGCTCGCGCATCGCGAAGAGGATCTGCTCACGGTAGGCGCCCGAGGTGTACTGCTCACTCTGGCTGATGCCGCGGTACTCCACGCCCAACTCCAGCAGGGCCGCCTCCATGGCGGCCTTGAAGTGCTCGGCCCAGCTCGCGTACGGGCTGCCGGACGGCGCGGGGACGGCGGTCAGCGGGCGGCCGATGTGCTCGTCCCACGAGGAGTCCACGCCCTCGACCCCGGCCGGAACCTTGCGGAACCGGTCGTAGTCGTCCCAGGAGAGGATGTGCTCGCAGGGCACCCCCCGGCGCTTGATCTCGTCGGCGACCAGGTGCGGCACCATCACCTCGCGCAGGTTGCCCAGGTGGATGGGCCCGGAGGGGCTCAGCCCGGAAGCGCAGACGATCTTCGGGGTACCGCCGTCGGAGCCCGATTTCCCCGACGCGCGGCGCTCCGCCTCGGCGATGACCTCATCGGCGATACGGGAGACCCAGTCGGCCTCATGGGGGGTCTGAGCCACGTCCGGCACTTCCTTCTCGTTGCGCTCCTCGAACCTGCGGGCCCATTGTCCCACCCCGGAATGCGGCGGCGCTCCCCCGTGCGCACGTGGGATACTGGCCCGGATTCCAGCCACCCCGACGGAACGGTCAGCACTCCATGGCTACGGTCCCCTCCCTCGCCGCAACGGTCCACCAGCGCGTCTCGGACGCCCTCTCGGCTGCGCTGCCGGAGGCCGGCTCCGCTGACCCGCTGCTGCGACGCAGCGACCGGGCGGACTTCCAGGCCAACGGGATGCTGGCGCTGGCCAAGCAGCTCAAGGGGAATCCGCGGGAGCTGGCGGCCAAGGTCACCGAGGCGCTGCCGGCCAACGACGAGATCGCCGCGATCGAGGTCTCGGGGCCCGGCTTCCTCAACATCACCGTCGCCGACGAGGCGATCATGGACAACCTCGCGGCGCGGCGGCAGGACCCGCGCCTGGGCGTGCCGTACAAGGACGACCCGGGCACCACGGTGATCGACTACTCGCAGCCGAACGTGGCCAAGGAGATGCACGTCGGGCACCTGCGCTCGACGGTGATCGGCGACGCGGTCGTACAGCTGCTGGAGCACCGCGGCGAGAAGGTGATCCGGCGCCACCACATCGGCGACTGGGGCACCAACTTCGGCATGCTCATCCAGTACCTGATCGAGCACCCGCACGAGCTGGACCATGCCTCGGACACGGCGGGCGCCAAGGACGCCGGCGAGGCCGCGATGGCCCGGCTCAACCGGCTCTACAAGTCCTCGCGCGCACTCTTCGACTCCGACGAGGAGTTCAAGGCGCGCGCCCGGGACCGGGTTCCGGCACTGCAGAGCGGCGACCCGGACACGCTGGCCCTCTGGCACAAGATCGTCGACGAGTCGAAGACCTACTTCCAGGGCGTCTACGACGAACTCGACGTGGAGATCCGGGACGCGGACATCGTCGGCGAGAGCGCCTACAACGACGCTCTCCAGGACGTCGTCAAGGAGCTGGAGGAGACCGGCGTCGCGGTGCGCTCGGAGGGCGCGCTGTGCGTGTTCTTCGAGGACGTCAAAGGCCCCGACGGCACCCCCACCCCGCTGATCGTGCAGAAGTCCAACGGAGGCTTCGGCTACGCCGCCACCGACCTGGCCGCCATCCGCAACCGGGTCGGCGAACTCAAGGCCGACACCCTGCTGTACGTCGTGGACGCGCGGCAGTCGCTGCACTTCCGGATGGTCTTCGAGACGGCCCGCCGCGCGGGCTGGCTGCCCGAGGGCGCGGCACGGCAGCTGCCCTTCGGGACGGTCCTGGGCAAGGACGGCAAGCCGTTCAAGACCCGGGAGGGCGAGACGGTGCGGCTGGTGGACCTGCTGGACGAGGCCGTCGACCGCGCCGCCGCCGTCGTACGGGAGAAGGCCGACGAGAGTGTCACCGAGGACGAGATCCGGGCCCGCGCCAAGCAGGTGGGCATCGGCGCTGTCAAGTACGCCGACCTGTCCAACTCGATGACCCGGGACTACGTCTTCGACCTGGACCGGATGGTCTCGCTGCAGGGCGACACCAGCGTCTACCTCCAGTACGCCTACGCGCGGGTCCGCTCGATCTTCCGCAAGGCGGGCGAACTGCGGCCCGTGCCGCACCCGGAGCTGGAGCTGGCCCCGGCCGAGCGGGCACTGGCCCTGCACCTGGACGCGTTCGCGGACACCCTGGTGACGGCCGCCGACGAGTACGAGCCGCACAAGGTGACGGCCTACCTGTACGAACTCGCCACGCTCTACAGCCGGTTCTTCGAGAACTGCCCGGTGCTGAAGGCGGACACCGCCGAACAGGCGGAGAACCGCCTGTTCCTGTGCGATCTGACGGCCGAGGTCCTGCACCAGGGTCTGGCGCTGCTGGGCATCCGCACGCCCGAGCGGCTCTGAGGGCCGGGGCCGACCGGGGGTCAGCCGCGCTCTGAGGGCCGGGACCGGTCGGCCCCGGCCCGCCACGCGCGGCCGGGGCCGACCGGGGGTCAGCCGGCCGCGCGGTCCGGGCCGCCCAGGATCTCCCGCTGGAGCTGGGCCGCCATCGTCTTGATGGTGCGCAGCCCCTGCTGCCCCCAGGCGCGCGGCTGCTGGTCGACGACGCAGATCGTGCCCAGCGCCATCCCCGACGCCGGGTCGATCAGCGGCGCCCCCAGGTAGGAGGCGACACCCGCCTCGTCCACCACGGCGTTGACCGCGAACCGCGCGAAGTCGCGCACGTCCTCCAGCACCAGCGCCGAGCGCCGCGCGACCACATGCACGCAGTAGCCGAGGTCGCGCGGCATCACCCGGCCGAAGCCGCCGTCGGGGTCGACCGGTCCCCTGGCCGGGTCCACCGCCGCGTCGTAGAGCCCGGCGAAGTACTGGCGGCGCTCGTCGACGAAGTTGACGGCCGCGACCGGCGCGTCGGTGACGCGGGCCAGCTCCTTTGCGAACGCGTCGAGTTCGGGCACGGGCTCGTCGCCCATGCCCAGCTCCCGGAGCCGGGCAGCGCGCGCCGGTCCCTCGTCGTCCCGCGGGGTCAGCAGGAGCCGGTCCGTCAGGTCAAGCTGGGTGAAGGGCATGCGCGCTCCTCGGGTCGAGCAGATGCTGGATGAGAGAGACGAGGACCCCGGTGGCCGAGTCGCGCCGCCGCGCGTCGCACAGCAGTACGGGGACGCCCGGGTCGAGGTCGATGGCGGCCCGCACCTCGTCGGGGGTGTAGCGGTAGGAGCCGTCGAACTCGTTGACGGCCAGGACGAAGCGGATACCGCGCCGCTCGAAGTAGTCCACGGCGGGGAAGCAGTGCTCCAGCCGCCGGGTGTCGGCCAGCACCACGGCGCCCAGCGCCCCGGCGGCCAGCTCGTCCCACATGAACCAGAACCGGTCCTGGCCGGGCGTGCCGAACAGGTAGAGCACATAGCCGGTCTCGAAGGTGAGCCGGCCGAAGTCCATCGCGACCGTCGTGGTCGCCTTCCCCTCGACCCCCTCCAGGCTGTCGGTGGCCTCGCTCACCTGCGTCAGCAGTTCCTCGGTGCTGAGCGGCTCGATCTCGCTGACGGCCCCCACGTAGGTCGTCTTGCCCACCCCGAAGCCCCCGGCCACGATGATCTTGAGTGCGGTCGGGAAGGGCGCGGCCGCCGCCGATGGCAGGTCAGAGTCTTCTGCGCAGTCCATCCAGCACCGCCTCCAGCACTTCTCGGTTGTTCGGATCAGGTCCCGACTGCAGATGGACGGGCCCGCGGGTGGCGACGGCACCCCAGTCCACCAGGTCGGACAGCACCACCTTGGCCACAGCGGCCGGCTGCCGGATGCTCGCGGCGATCTCGGCGACGGACACCGGTCCTCCGCAGAGCCGGAGCACCTGGGCGTGCTCGGGGCCCAGATAGCCGTCCGGGCGCACCCCGGTGGCCCGCACCATGGTCAGCAGGTCCAGCGGCGCCGAGGGCCGGGTGCGGCCCTCGCTGACGGTGTACGGGCGCACGAGCCGGCCCGCCTCGTCGTCGAGCCACGGTTCGTCGCCGGGACCGGAGCCGGGACCAGGACCGGAGCGGGGGCCGGGACCGGGACCGGGGCCGGCACCGCCGGTTGCTCCCGGGGGCGCCGTCATGTGCCGCTGGGCTGCCGCGCGGGGGTGACCAGATACGGGCGGACGCTCTTGACCAGCATGGCCATCTCGTAGCCCAGCACGCCCGCGTCCGCCTCGCTGCCCGCGAACACCGCCAGGCAGGCGCCCCGGCCCGCGGTGGTGACGAACAGCAGCGAGGAGTCCAGCTCCACCACGACCTGCCGGACGCCGTCCCCGTCGGCGAAGCGCACTCCCGCGCTGCGGCCCAGCGAATACAGCCCGGAGGCGAGCGCCGCCAACTGGTCGGCGGCGTCGGGCTCCAGCCCGTGCGCGGCCTTCACCAGACCGTCCGAGGACAGCAGGAGGGCGCTGCGCGCGTGCGGCACCCGGTCGACGAGTCCGGTCAGCAGCCAGGACAGGTCCGCCGCCGTACGCGGGGTGGGTGCTTCGCTCATCATGATCGTCCTTCCTCATGGTGGGGCGGGCCGTGGCCGTCGGGGGACGGCCGCCCGCGCGCTTCGACATCCGCCCGGCCGACCCCGCGCCGGAAGGCGGCCATCAGCCCGGGATCGTGCACGGCGTCCTCTGCGCCTTCTGTGTCTTCTGTGTTTTCTGCGTTCCCGGCCGGCGTGCCGGCCGCCGGGGCGTCCCGCAGTTCGGGCACGAGGTGCTGCTGCCGCGACCGCCGCGGCAGCCGGGGCCGCTCCCCGCCGCCCCCGGGCGGCGGCCCACCCGGCCCGGGGACGGGCCCGGGGCCGCCGCCGGGTGCCGGTCCGGCGGCGGGCGCCGGGCCGTAGGGATCCGGACCGGATGCCGGGAGCGGAGCCGGAGAAGCCAGAGGGAATACCGGAGCCGCACCGTGGGAAGCCGGGGCGCCTCCGGGCACCGGCCCGGCGGCCGGCGGACCCGCGGCGGGAGGCGGGCCACCCGGGTCGGGACCGACGGCGGTCGGGAGCGGCCCGCCGGGAGCGGGTGCGGGTGCCGGTGTCGTCGGCTGCGGGGTGCCGGGCCCGTCCGGGGGCGCGGAACCGGGGTGCGGCACGGCGGCGGGGCGGGCGGACCGGGGGTGCGGGGCCGTGCCGGGGCGGGCCGACCACGGCGGGGCGGCGCCGGACGGCGGCGCCTGCGGTGCCCGCTGCTCGGCCGTCGGGGCGTGCTCGGCTGCGGATCCGGGGGCCTCGGCCACCGGCCGCTGGTCGCCGAGCATGGCGTGGGGAAGGACGAGGACGGCCTGGACGCCGCCGTAGATGTTGCCGCGGAGCTCCACGGCGATGCCGTGCCGCCGGGCCAGCATGCCGACCACGTACAGGCCGATCCGGCCGTCCGCCAGCAGCGCCCCGACGTCGACGCCCTCCGGGTCGGCCAGCAGAGCGTTCATCCGCTGCTGTGTCCGCTCGGTCATGCCCAGGCCGCGGTCCTCGACCTCGACGGCGAGTCCGGCGGTGACCCGGCTGGCACGCAGCAGCACCCGGGTCTGCGGCGGGGAGTAGAAGGTGGCGTTCTCCACCAGTTCGGACAGCAGGTGGATGACGTCGGCGACGGCCTGCCCGCTCACCGTGCCCTCGATCGGGGGCACCAGGCGGACCCGCTGGTAGTGCTCCACCTCGGCGGCGGCGGAGCGCAGGATCTCGGTGAGCTGGACGGGCCGGGTCCACTGGCGGCGGGGGACGGCGCCGCCGAGTACGGCGAGGTTCTCGGCGTAGCGGCGGATGCGGGTGGCCAGATGGTCGACCTGGAAGACGCCCTTGAGGATGTCCGGGTCCTCGACCTGGTTCTCCAGCTCGTCCAGCACATGGATCTCGCGGTGCAGCAGCGACTGGAGGCGCCGGGCGAGGTTGACGAAGACGGCGACCTGGTCGGCGGGCCTGAGCCGCTGCCCGGGCCCGCTCCCGTCCTCGACGCCGGTGCCGGTGGTGGCGGCAGGAGCGGGGGCGGGAGGCGCGGAACGCGCGCGGCGGTTCAGCGCTGCCGCCTGGGCCGCGGCGGCGCGCAGGCCGCCCACGAGCGCGGCGGCGGCGCTCAGCAGCACGGCGGCGAGCGCGGCCGGCGCAGCCGCGGCACGGGGGACGGCGTCCGCTGCAGCCCCGCCCGGTTGCCCGGCGGACCACAGGAACGCCACTGCCGCGGTGGCGGCGAGAGCCACGACGAGTGCGGGTGCGCACGTCAGGCGCACCAGACGGCGGCGCAGTGCCGCGTCCACCGCGGCGGCGGGCGCCTCCCGCAGCGGGGGTATCGAGGAACTGGGAGGTTCGGACATCGGTCCCCTCGAACGATTCTGATGGGAGGAGAAGGAGCCGCGTCACGGCGGAGAGCGGTGCTGCTCTCCGCCGCGGGACGGCGCTCGCGAACACCGCGGCGCGACGGCGCGGTCGGGGGCGTACGGTCACGCCGGCCGGTCGGGAGGCGGGGTACACACCCGCCCCGGCGCCGCCGCGCGCGGCGGGGTCAGCGCTGCGGGAAGTACACGTACAGCAGGCAGCCCTGCTCGCTGCGCGGTGTGTGGGTGGAGCCCTGGGCCCCGCGGATCCGGCTGCCGACGGGGTAGCTGCCCGCCTCGTCCTGCAGTTCGCCGTCGACGACGACCACGATCTCGCTGGTGTCCCCGTGGTGGTCCGGCTCGGTGTAGCCGGAGCCGGGCGCGAACCGTACATACGCCTCGCGCGGCAGCGGGTCCGAACCGTCGGCGGGGCTGGTCCAGTCGAGCACATGGGCCGTCACCCCCGGGTACAGCTCGACGGGTTCGAGACGCGCGAGCGCCTCGGTGCCGGCCACGTGGAAGTCGGGGCGTTCGAGGGTCGTCATGGTGTGCTCCTCTTTCTCTGCGATGGCGCTGCGATGCAGGGGACTCGCGAGACGGAGGAGGTACGCCGTCGAAGTCGCGCGGGGTCAGCCGCCCAGCACAGTGCATTGACATGACGTCAACTGCGGCGGCACCGGGGGCACATGCTCCGGTACCGGTTCGAGTGAAGCGGAACGAGCGTAAGTGATCCCTCGCCCCAGCCACAACGGAAACGCCCGTTCACCTCACCCGCAACACGGAAAGGCGCCATCCGCCGTGCGGATGGCGCCTGCTGTGCGGCTTGCGCGACGTGACGCGGCCCGGGCCGAGGGGCCCGTCGTCAGTACCGTGCGCGCAGCAACCCCGCGGCCTCCGTCGCCCAGTAGGTGAGGATCATGTTCGCGCCGGCCCGGGTGAAGCTCGTCAGCGTCTCCACGATGGCCGCCTCCCGGTCGATCCAGCCCTTCTCGGCGGCGGCCTCGACCATCGCGTACTCACCGGAGATCTGGTAGACACCGACGGGCACCTCGGCACGCTCGGCGAAGTCCCGCAGGATGTCCAGGTACGGCAGTCCGGGCTTGACCATCACCATGTCCGCGCCCTCGGCGAGGTCCAGCGAGAGCTCGCGCAGCGCCTCCCGGGCGTTGGCCGGGTCCTGCTGGTAGGTCTTGCGGTCCCCCTGCAGCGAGGAGCCGACGGCCTCCCGGAACGGCCCGTAGAACGCCGAGGAGTACTTGGCGGTGTAGGCGAAGACGGCCACATCGGTGTGGCCCGCCTCCTCCAGCGCCGCGTGCACGTACGCGATCTGGCCGTCCATCATGCCGCTGGGGCCCAGCACATGGGCTCCGGCGTCGGCCTGGACGCGGGCCATCTCGGCGTACCGCTCCAGCGTCGCGTCGTTGTCCACCAGCCCCTCGGCGGTCAGCACCCCGCAGTGGCCGTGGTCGGTGTACTCGTCCAGGCACAGGTCGGACATCAGCACCAGTTCGTCGCCGACCTCGGAGCGCACATCCCGCAGCGCGACCTGGAGGATGCCCTCCGGGTCGGTGCCCGCCGTGCCCACCGCGTCCTTCTTCGCCTCGTCCGGCACACCGAAGAGCATCAGCCCGCCGACCCCCGCCTCGACCGCCTCGACGGCAGCCTTCCGCAGCGAGTCCCGGGTGTGCTGCACGACGCCCGGCATGGCGCCCACCGGCACCGGCTCGGACGCGCCCTCCCGCACGAAGGCGGGCAGGATCAGATCCGCGGGCCGGGTGGCGTGCTCGGCGACCATGCGGCGCATGGCAGCCGTGGTGCGCAGCCGCCGCGGACGGGCCGCCGGATAGCTGCCGTACGCAGCGGGGCTGCCGTGAGTGCTCATGATGTGCGTGCCCTCCTCCTGGCCGGGCGCTTCTCGCTCGGCCGCTTCACCTGCTCACCCGCCTCGACGGCCGCGGCACGGCGCTGGGCTCCGAAGTCGGCGAGCGCCTCGGCCAGCTTGTGCACCGACGGCTCGGGCGACATGACGTCCACCCGCAGCCCGTGCTCCTCCGCGGTCTTCGCGGTGGCCGGGCCGATGCAGGCGATGACCGTGACGTTGTGCGGCTTGCCCGCGATGCCCACCAGGTTCCGCACCGTGGAGGACGAGGTGAACAGCACCGCGTCGAACCCGCCGCCCTTGATGGCCTCCCGGGTCTCGGCGGGCGGCGGCGAGGCGCGGACCGTGCGGTAGGCGGTCACGTCGTCCACCTCCCAGCCCAGCTCGATCAGCCCGGCCACCAGCGTCTCGGTGGCGATGTCGGCGCGCGGCAGGAACACCCGGTCGATCGGGTCGAAGACCGGGTCGTAGGGCGGCCAGTCCTCCAGCAGCCCCGCGGCCGACTGCTCGCCGCTGGGCACCAGGTCGGGCTTGACGCCGAACTCGACCAGCGCGGCCGCGGTCTGCTCGCCGACCGCCGCCACCTTGATCCCGGCGAAGGCGCGGGCGTCCAGCCCGTACTCCTCGAACTTCTCGCGGACCGCCTTGACGGCGTTCACGGAGGTGAAGGCGATCCACTCGTAGCGGCCGGTGACCAGGCCCTTGACGGCGCGCTCCATCTGCTGCGGGGTGCGCGGCGGCTCCACGGCGATGGTCGGCACCTCGGCGGGCACGGCGCCGTAGGAGCGGAGCTGGTCGGAGAGGGAGGCCGCCTGCTCCTTGGTGCGCGGCACCAGGACCTGCCAGCCGAACAGCGGCTTGGACTCGAACCAGGCCAGCTGCTCGCGCTGCGGCGCGGCACTGCGCTCGCCGACCACGGCTATGACGGGCTGCCCGCCGTCCGGCGACGGCAGCACCTTGGCCTGCTTGAGGGTCTGGGTGATCCCGCCGAGCGTCGCGGTGAAGGTCCGCTGCCGGGTGGTCGTGCCCGCCAGCGTGAGGGTCAGCGGGGTGTCCGGCTTGCGGCCGGCCGCCACCAGCTCGCCCGCGGCTGAGGTGACCTGGTCCAAGGTGGTGGAGACGACGACGGTCGCGTCGCTCACCCCCAGCTCGGTCCAGCACCGGTCGTCGGCGGTGCTCGCGTCCACGAACCGCACGTCGGTGCCCTGCGCGTCCCGCAGCGGGACCCCGGCGTAGGCGGGCACCCCCACGGCCGCTGCGACACCCGGGACGACCTCGAAGGGAATCCCCTCGGCCGCCAGCACGAGCATCTCGCGGGCCGCGTCCGAGTCCAGCCCCGGATCGCCCGCGACCGCACGCACGACCCGCTTGCCGGCGCGCGCGGCGGCTATGGCAGACTCGCCCGCGTCGAGAACTGCATCGTCGGCCGCCGCAGCGGCAGTTGACGTCTCGTCAGCGACGGGCTGGAGTGGTGTGTCCACACCCGGCCGGGTATGGGCACGTACGACGTCGTACACGCGTGGAACGGCGACGAGTACGTCGGCCTGCCCCAGCGCCTCGACGGCGCGCAACGTCAGCAGCCCCGGGTCCCCGGGCCCGGCACCCAGGAAGGTGACGTGCCCGTGTGCACCGTGCAGGTGCTGTCTGTTCACGGCTGCCGGCTTCTGTGCGGTGCTCGACTTGCCGGCGCGCGCGGTGTTCGACGTCTCGGCGCGCGACCTGTCGGCGGCGGTGGGGCTCAAAGTGCTCGCTCCCCCATCAGACCGGCCGCACCCTTGGCGAGCATCTCGTCGGCGAGTTCCCGGCCCATGCGTGCACAGGCCGTGAGGTCGCCGTCGGATGCCGGTGCGGGACCGGTGGTGGACAACTGCACCAGCGTGCGGCCGTCGGTGGTGCCGACGACGCCGCGCAGGCGCATTTCGGTGACAACCTGCCCCTCGACAAGCAGGTCGGCAAGCGCACCCACAGGTGCGCTGCAGCCGGCCTCCAAGGCGGCGAGCAGGGTTCGCTCAGCGGTGACGGCCGCCCGCGTACGCGGGTCGTCCAGCTCCCCGAGCTGTGCGGTCAGGTGCGTGTCGGACGCCACGCACTCGACCGCCAGCGCCCCCTGTCCGGGGGCGGGCAGAACCTGGTCGGGTTCGATCAGCTCGGCGGCCTCCTCGTCGAGGCGGCCGATACGTTCGAGACCGGCGGCCGCGAGCACGACGCCGTCGAGCTCACCGGAGCGCACGTACCCGATCCGGGTGTCGATATTCCCCCGGATCGGAACGGTCTCGATCTCGAACCCGAGGGTACGCGCCCAGGCGTGCAGCTGCGCCATCCGGCGGGGCGAGCCCGTACCGATCCGCGCCGTGCCGGGCGCGGCGGCCCGGAGCAGCGCCTCGAAGCCCAGCCCGTCCCGGCCGACCAGCACATCCCGGGCATCCGCCCGCGCGGGCACGGCCGCCAGCGCGAACTCCTCGGGCTGGGTGGTGGGCAGGTCCTTCAGCGAGTGCACGGCGAAGTCGATGTCCCCGCGGGCCAGCGCGTCCCGCAGCGCGTTGACGAACACCCCGGTGCCGCCGATCTGCGCGAGCTGCTCCTTGCTGACATCGCCGTACGTGGTGATCTCCACCAGTTCCACGGGGCGCCCCGTGACCCTGCGGACCTCCTCGGCGACCAACCCGGACTGCGCCATCGCGAGCTTGCTGCGGCGGGTGCCCAGCCTCAGTGGGGTGGTGGCTGTGGCGTCGGTGTTCATTGCCGCTCCTGTTCCGGGTTGCTGACAGCGGCGACCGCCTGCGGGTCGAGGTCGAAGAGTTCACGCAGCGCGTCCGCGTACCCGGCGCCGCCGGGTTCGCCCGCGAGTTGTTTGACGCGCACGGTCGGCGCGTGCAGCAGCTTGTCCACGACCCGGCGCACGGTCTGCGTGATCTCCGCGCGCTGTTTGTCGTCCATCCCGTGCAGCCGCCCCTCCAGCCGCGCCATCTCGCCGGCGACGACGTCGGCGGCCATGGTGCGCAGCGCCACCACGGTCGGGGTGATCGTCGCGGCGCGCTGCGCGGCGCCGAAGGCGGCGACCTCCTCGGCCACGATGCCCCGGACGGCTTCCACGTCCCCGGCCATCGGCGCGTTCGCCTCGGCGTCCGCGAGCGACTCGATGTCCACGAGCCGCACGCCCTCGACGCGGTGCACGGCGGCTTCGACGTCCCGGGGCATGGCCAGGTCGAGCACCGAGAGGACCGGGCCGTCGTCCGCGCGGGACGCACGCGCGCGGACGGCCCGCGCGATCTCCTCGGCGCCCAGCACCAGCCCCGCCGCTCCGGTGCAGGAGACCACCACATCGGCCGCGGCCAGCTCGGCGGCCACCGCGTCCATGGGCAGCGCCCGCGCGCCCAGGCTCTCCGCCAGCCGCTCGGCCCTCTCCAACGTACGGTTGACGATCACCAGTTCGCCCACACCGGCGCGCGCCAGCGTCACCGCGGCGAGCGAGGACATCGATCCGGCGCCGATCACCAGCGCCCGGCGCCCCCGCGCCCACGCCTCGACGTCCCGCCCCGCGGCCAACTGCTGGAGCCCGAAGGACACCAGCGACTGCCCGGCCTTGTCGATACCGGTCTCGGAGTGCGCCCGCTTCCCCACCCGCAGCGCCTGCTGGAACAGGTCGTTCAGCAGCCGTCCCGCGGTGTGCTGCTCCTGCGCGACGGCCAGCGCGTCCTTGATCTGGCCGAGGATCTGCCCCTCGCCCACGACCATCGAGTCCAGCCCGCAGGCCACCGAGAACAGGTGGTGCACGGCCCGGTCCTCGTAGTGGACGTACAGATACGGGGTGAGCTCTTCCAGGTCCACTCCGCTGTGCTGGGCCAGCAGGGTGGACAGTTCGGCGACACCGGCGTGGAACCGGTCGACGTCCGCGTAGAGTTCGATCCGGTTGCAGGTGGAGAGGACGGCCGCCTCGGCGGCGGGCTCGGCCCCCACGGTGTCCTGCAGCAGCTTGCCCCGCGCCTGGGGGGCCAGGGCGGCCCGCTCCAGCACGCTGACCGGCGCACTGCGGTGGCTGAGGCCCACGACGAGCAGACTCATGCCGGCATCACGGCGGGCAGATCCCCGTCACTTCCGGACTCGGGGGGCCGCTTGGCGACGGACACGGCCGGCGGCGCCGCGGGCGGCGCGGTGTCCGCCTCCGGGCTCTGCCCCGGAGGCGCCCCCGGCTCCTCGCCCGCCTTGCGCTGCTCGTGGAAGGCGAGGATCTGCAGTTCTATCGAGAGGTCGACCTTGCGCACGTCGACGCCCTCGGGGACGGACAGCACGGTCGGCGCGAAGTTGAGGATGGAGGTGATCCCGGCGGCGACGAGCCGGTCGCACACCTGCTGGGCCGCTCCGGCCGGGGTGGCGATCACGCCGATGGACACCCCGTTCTCCGAGATGATCTTCTCCAGCTCGTCGGTGTGCTGGACCTGGATGCCCGCCACGGGCTTGCCGGACAGCCCCGGGTCGGCGTCGATCAGCGCCGCGACCCGGAAGCCGCGTGAGGCGAACCCGCCGTAGTTGGCGAGCGCGGCGCCCAGGTTTCCGATACCGACGATGACAACCGGCCAGTCCTGGGTGAGGCCCAGCTCACGGGAGATCTGGTAGACGAGGTATTCCACGTCGTAGCCGACCCCGCGGGTGCCGTACGAGCCCAGGTAGGAGAAGTCCTTGCGGAGCTTGGCCGAATTGACGCCCGCCGCCGAGGCCAGCTCCTCCGAGGACACCGTGGGCACCGAGCGCTCGGACAGCGCGGTGAGGGCCCGCAGATACAGCGGAAGGCGGGCGACGGTCGCCTCGGGGATCCCTCGGCTCCGACTCGTCGCCGGACGGTGGTTTCGGCCAGTTGCCACGGTGCTCCTGCCGGTTGCGCGAAGCGGTGAGCGGTCGTCTGCGAGACACTCTCCCGGACCGCTCCGTCGCGTCCAGGCTATGCCTTTGTGAACGCGTGCACAAAGATTGTGTCCGGTTTGTCCGGTCAACGTGACCGGCGCCACAGGCACCAACGGGGACACCCGGCCACACTCCTCACCTATACGCCCCCGGATCGCAAAACGCCCTCGATACTAATCGAAACCCACTCGAACCCTGACCACATTCCCACTGGACAAGCGGCCCCTCGGCGACTCTTGAGGGCGGCACCGGAGAAACGCACCGGAGAAACATGGACGGGCGCGGCCCGGCGCGGACCCGCTCCACCCGCACCCGTCTGCGCCCCCTCGGCGCGCGGCACGGGTGCGGCGTCAACGCCGCGTCACGCGGTGAGCGCGCTGCGCAGCCGCTCCGGGTCCACCCGCCAGAAGTCGTGCTGAGCCCCGTCCACGAGCACCACCGGGATCTGCTCCCAGTACAGCCGGTAGAGCTCGGGATCCTGGTTGATGTCCTTCTCCTCCCATGCGGCGTCCACTTCCTCGCACACCCGGACCACCACGTCCCGTGCCACGTCGCACAGGTGGCAGCCGGGCTTGCCGATCAGCGTCACAGTCTTCATACCCCCATTCTCCAGCCCGCCCGACGCCTCGCCGAACCCGTCGGACGCCCCGCCGAGCGCCCCGCGGACGCCCCGTCGCGGACCGCGGTACCCACGTGCGCCGAGCGTGGCCGCCCCGCACGCCGACCCGGCAGTTCACCGGGACCACACCCCCGGCAATCCCGGCGCAACCGACTCTCCGAACAGACTGGCTATGCTCGCCGCATGGCCCTTCCCGCATGGCTCACCCCTCGCAGGCGCAACGCGACCGCACGCAGCGTGCTCGCCGGGGAGGCGGCCGCCGAGGCGGCGCGCAAGCAGGAGCAGGAGCAGGCGGCGGCCGAACCCGCCGGCACCCCGGAGCCGGAGTTCCCGGTCGCGGGGGATGTGCACGCCGCCGCCTTCTTCGACCTGGACAACACCGTCATGCAGGGCGCCGCCCTCTTCCACTTCGGCCGCGGCCTCTACAAGCGCAAGTTCTTCCGGAAGCGCGAACTGACCCGGTTCGCCTGGCAGCAGACCTACTTCCGGCTCGCCGGCTCCGAGAACGCCGACCACATGCACGACGCCCGGGAGAGCGCGCTGTCCATCGTCAAGGGGCACCGGGTCTCCGAGCTGATGGCGATCGGCGAGGAGATCTACGACGAGTACATGGCGGGCCGGATCTGGCCCGGCACCCGAGCCCTGGCCCAGGCGCACCTGGACGCGGGCCAGAAGGTGTGGCTGGTGACGGCGGCACCGGTGGAGACGGCCACGATCGTCGCGCGGCGGCTGGGGCTGACCGGCGCGCTGGGCACGGTGGCCGAGTCGGTGGGCGGGGTCTACACCGGACGGCTGGTCGGCGAGCCGCTGCACGGGCCGGCGAAGGCGGAGGCGGTCCGCGCGCTGTCCGCGGCCGAGGGGCTGGACCTGGACAGGTGCGCTGCGTACAGCGATTCGGCGAACGACATTCCGATGCTGTCACTCGTCGGTTATCCGTATGCGATCAATCCTGACAGCCGTCTTCGGACGCACGCACGTGAAATGGGCTGGCGACTCCGCGACTACCGGAAGGGCCGCAAGGCGGCCAAGGTGGGCATCCCGGCGGCCGCCGGGGTCGGCGCGCTGGCAGGCGGCGCGGTGGCCGCCGCCGCGGTGCAGCGCCGCCGCCGCTAGGCCCCTCACGAGGGAATCACCGACGCGCCCGGGGCGTACCGCGGCCGTCGCCGGTTCGTCGCGCACGGCTGCTCGCCGGGCAATCCAGCAGTGTTACCCGGCACTCCGGGCAGGCAGTCCCGATCCGGCCGGTCGGCCGGAACACATCACCCAGGCGTCAAATTCAGCCACGAAAACGATCAGAAACAGTCTCCGACTCGCACTTGAATGCGTCTCCAATCCGCAACAGAACGAACCGAAGCGACGTTTTCAGCAACTAGGTGTAGCGCGGCCTGTACGAAGCGTTATTCTCCTCAGACGCAATTCGGTACCCACCTGTCCCTACGCCGGGTGAACGGTTCCGCACTGCACGTGATGGAAGCTCTGCCTCTGGGAGTCCCGTGTACCCACACGTCGGGGTTGACGCCTCGGGCCTGGCTACGCTGCGCACGACAGTCATCGACCAACTGCGTGCGTTCGTCCCCACCGCGTACGCCATCCCTGCCCTGGCCGCACCAACCGCACCTGTCCCCGCAGGAGCCTCAACTGTCCCCGCAGGTCCCTGCCCTGCCCCCACCCACCGCGCCACCCGCGCCCTGACCACCGCGGCCGGTCCGGCCGCCTCCGCCGCGTCCCCGGCATCCCCCTCGGTCGCCCGCTCGAACGCGGCAACCACGTCCCGCACCTCCACCGCGACCGGCCGACGCGCCCGCGGCTCCGGCGCGACCGCCCGCCGCCCGGCCGCCTCCGACACCGACAGCCGCCGGATGATGGACCTGGTCGAACGCGCCCAGGACGGCGAAGCCGAGGCGTTCGGCAGGTTGTACGACCAGTACAGCGACACCGTCTACCGCTACATCTACTACCGGGTCGGCGGCCGGGCCACCGCCGAGGATCTGACCAGCGAGACCTTTCTGCGCGCACTCCGCCGCATCGGCACCTTCACCTGGCAGGGCCGCGACTTCGGCGCCTGGCTGGTGACCATCGCCCGCAACCTGGTCGCCGACCACTTCAAGTCGAGCCGCTTCCGCCTCGAGGTGACCACCGGCGAGATGCTCGACGCCAACGAGGTCGAGCGGTCCCCGGAGGAGTCGGTCCTCGAAACGCTCTCCAACGCCGCCCTGCTGGAGGCCGTACGTAAGCTCAACCCCCAACAGCAGGAATGCGTAACGCTCCGATTTCTGCAGGGACTCTCCGTCGCCGAGACGGCCCGGGTGATGGGCAAGAACGAGGGTGCCATCAAGACCCTGCAGTACCGCGCCGTGCGCACGCTCGCCCGGCTGCTCCCCGACGACGCGCGCTGACCTCCGGGCGGACCGCTCGGAGGGGTCTCGGAGGCGTCTCGGAGGCACCCGGAAGAGGCGCCTCCGAGACGCCTCCGCAGGCTGCCACCGCGCGTCGCCGCGGGCCTGTGGAGGGGGCCGCCGCGCGGGCGCCCGCGCACAGCCCTCCGGTCACATCATCGTGACATCCGACTCCGTAACCCGAGTGGCTTGCGCTCGTTGTCGGGGTTGCAGACTCCCCGTAGCCGTGGCTGCCCGGGGCTCGCTCGATCCTGAGCGGACACGGTCGGCCACACTCGTGCCGGTGTGGTGGGGAGCCGACCGTGCAGACGATGAGGAGGTGCCGCCGGTGATCGGATCCGTGCCGACGAGCCGACGGGCCATCGCCTTCGCCCAGGCCCTGGACGAACAGGGACGTGACACGGGCGCGGCGGCCGATACGGAACCCGAGGGCCCCCCGCCCCGAGAGCGCTCCGGGCCGGGGCCGGGAGAAGGGAGTGACACGGCGGCACCACCGCCGGGCACACCGCACAGCCACCGGGCCGACGGCTCCGACCCGTCGCTGCTCTCCCTCGCGAACGCGCTGGGCGGGGTACCGAGGCCGACGCTGGACCCCGAGGTCAAGACGGTCCAGCGCGCACAGCTGATCGCCGCCATGGAGGCCGCCTTCGGAGAGGGTGAGACGGCCGCGCACGGCGCGCACTTCCCCGAGCAGCGCGACGCCCGCGCCGACTCCCGCAGCCGGAGCGGCGCACACCGCGCACCCGGCCTCGGGCCACTCGGAAAGCTGCGCCCCAAGTCCCGGCTCGGCCGCGGACTCGCCGTCGGCGGCCTGAGCGTGGGCGTCGCGGCCAGCGCCTTCGGCGCCGCAACCGCCGCCAGCACCGACGCGCTGCCCGGCGACTCGCTCTACGGCCTCAAGCGGGGGATGGAGGACATCCAACTCGACCTGGCCGGGGACGACGCCGACCGCGGCGGCCTCCTCCTGGACCACGCCTCCACCCGGCTGCACGAGGCCCGCCGCCTCATGGAGCGCGACCGCTCCGGACAGCTGGACCACGAGGCACTCGCCGAGGTCCGCAAGACGCTCTCCGGTATGCGGCACGACGCCTCCGAGGGGCACCGGCTGCTCAGCTCCGCCTACCAGCGGAACGGCGACCTGGCCCCGATCCGGTCCCTGTCCGCGTTCGCCGAGAACCACCGGGCGGGCTGGACACAGCTGCGCGACCGGCTGCCGGTGCAGCTCCGCGATGTGAGCGACGAGGTCAGCTCGGTCTTCGACGCCATAGACCAGGAAGTGGGCCCGCTGCGCTCGCTCCTCCCCCGGGAGCGCGCTGAGGCCCCCCGCGACCGGGAACCGGGCACCGGCGACCGGACGGGCGAGGAGCAGCCCTCCGCCGAGCCGAGCTCCCCGTCGGCGGACGGCATGGACGGGCGGCGGGACGGGGACGGCGAGGAGCCCGCACCCTCCGACTCCCAGCAGCGGGGCAAGGGGCTGCTCGGCGGCGATCTGCTCGAACCGCCGGAGGAGTCCGACCGGCAGGACGGCAGCCCGTCCCACTCCGACCCCGGCTCCGGAAGCCCCTCCTCGCCAGGCAGCCAGCCCAAGGTGACCCTGCCTCCGCTCGTCCCGGACGTACTGCCCCGCCTCGACCTCGACGGCGACGGCAGATAGCCGCGGGGCACGCAGGACGTCGCGGCGGCCGGAGCCGGTCGCCGCGACCGGTCCATCGGGCCGCGGGCCAGGAGCAGCACACGCTGTGCGGCGGCGCACGGTCGCACGACGCCCCCGGGCGCGCTCAGAAGAAGACGGACCGCCGCCGCACCAGCAGCTTGTAGAGCGTGTGCTGAATGGTCTCCCGCACCTGGTCGGTGAGGTTGAACATCAGCATCGGGTCCTCCGCCGCCTCCGGCGGATAGCCGTCGGTGGGCACCGGCTCGCCGAACTGGATCGTCCACTTCGTCGGCAGCGGCACCGCGCCCAGCGGACCCAGCCATGGGAAGGTGGGCGTGATCGGGAAGTACGGGAAGCCGAACAGCCGGGCGAGCGTGCGGGAGTTGCCGACCATCGGATAGATCTCCTCGGCACCGACGATGGAGCACGGCACGATCGGCGCTCCCGCCCGCAGTGCCGTCGAAACGAAGCCGCCCCGCCCGAACCGCTGGAGCTTGTAGCGGTCGGCGAACGGCTTGCCCAGCCCCTTGAAGCCCTCCGGCATCACCCCGACGACCTCCCCCCGCTCCAGCAGCGTCTGCGCGTCCTCCGCGCAGGCGAGCGTGTGCCCGGCCTTGCGCGCGAGCGCGTTGACGAGCGGCAGGACGAACACCAGATCCGCGCCCAGCAGCCGCAGATGCCGGTCGGCGGGGTGCTCGTCGTGCACGGCGACCTGGAGCATCAGCCCGTCCAGCGGCAGGGTGCCCGAGTGGTTGGCCACCACCAGCGCCGCGCCGTCCGCGGGTATGTTCTCCACCCCGCGGACCTCCACCCGGAAGTACTTCTCGAAGACCGGGCGCAGCAGCGTCATCAACACCTGGTCGGTCAGCTCCTCGTCGAAGCCGAAGTCGTCGACCTCGTACTCCCCGGTGAGCCTGCGCCGCAGGAAGGCGAGGCCCTCGGCGGCCCGCGCCTCCCACTCCGTGCCGAGCACCCGCTCCAGCAGCCCGGTGGGCTCCTCCGCCGCCGTCGAGCCCGCAGGGCTGGAGCGCCCCGCTGAGCCCTCCCCCGCCCCGTCCTCCGGTCCGGCTCCTGCGGCCGGGGCGCCGGGCGGTTCCCCGGCACCCTCCGCCGGCTCCGCGGGCTGCCCGGACACCGCCGTCAGCCGCGAGCGCCGCCCGGTGCCGCCGCGTCGAGTGCCGCGGTTGCCGCCCGGTCCGGGTTCCTCGCCGGAATTGGCCCCGCCGCCGGACTGGGGCGTTCCGGAGCGTCCCGCACGGGACCCGCGGGCACCGTCCCCCGGGCCGCGTCCGGCGGGGGACCCCGGGCCCCGCGAGCGGTCCCTGTCGTCGTCGAAGGGTATGACCTTTGCGTCAGCCATCCTGGCGCACCTCCTCCTGCCCCGCCGCGGGGGCGGTGCACGCTTGCGGGCCGGACCTGCCCGGCAGCAGTGCCGCGAACCGGTCGAGCGCGCCGGCGACGCCCTCCGGCGGCAGCAGCCCCGGGCCCTGCTCCCGCAGGAAGGCGTCCAGCGTCTCCGCTGTCGTCCGGCCCGGGGCGAAACCGAGCACATCGCGGGCGTGTGCGGTCCGCACCACCCGCCCGTGGGTGAGCAGCCGTATCTGTTCGGGCGAGAAGTCCGTCGCGCCCACCGAGCGCAGCACGCTCCGGCTCCAGCGGATCGCCGGCAGCAGCATCGGCGCCGTCGGCCGCCCCAGCCGCCGTGCGCACTGGGAGAGCAGCAGCACGCCGTCCCCGGCGATGTTGAACGTTCCGGCGGTGAGCGCGCCGGGGCGCGGCTCGCCCGCGGCCAGCCGCAGCACCTCGATCACGTCGTCGTCGTGCACGAACTGCAGCCTGGGGTCGTAGCCCAGCACGGTGGGCAGGACGGGCAGCGAGAAATAGGCGGCGAGCGGCGACTCGGCGGCGGGGCCGAGGATGTGGGCGAACCGCAGCACGGTCACCGCGACGTCCGGCCGGCGCCGCGCGAATCCGCGTACGTACCCCTCGACCTCGACCGCGTCCTTGGCGAACCCCCCACTGGGCAGGTCCCTGACAGGTGTCGCCTCGTCGAAGACGGCCGGATCGCGCGGCGCCGAACCGTAGACGCTCGTCGTCGACTTGATCACCAGACGGCTGACGCTGGGCGCCTTCTGGCACGCGCCCAGCAACTGCATGGCGCCGATGACGTTGGTCTCCTTGACCGCACCCCGCCCGGCGCCGCCCAGCGACGGCGGGGCGCCGTGCACATCCATGTGCACGACGGTGTCGACAGCGTGCTCGGCCAGCACCTTGCCGATCGCGGGCTGACGGATGTCGGCCTGCACGAACTCCGCACCGTCCAACGGATGCGCGGGCGGACGGGCGTCCACGCCGATCACCCGGCTCACCTCAGGCTCGTGCCGGATACGGCGTACGAAACGGCCACCGAGCGGTCTGGCAACCCCGGTGACCAGCACGACCTTGCCCACGATCCCTCCCTCACACCCCCGATACGGCCGGCACCCCCGTACGAGCCGCACCGCGCAACCAAAGCAGAACCGCCGCCCTCCTCCCCTGCACGGAGAGAAAGGCGGCGGTCAGTGGCGTGCGGTGCGCTCGCTCACTTCTTGTTGCGACGCTGCACACGCGTCCGCTTCAGCAGCTTGCGGTGCTTCTTCTTCGCCATCCGCTTACGCCGCTTCTTGATGACAGAGCCCACGACTACCCTCGCTCACGGATCATCCCCGCATGGCGCGGGGCGAACTCATTTCGATACTCGGTGCGGGGCGTCCGAGCCCACACGACCTACATGGGGCCACCCTACCCGCCACCCGGGAATGGGCGTGAATCGAGGGGCACCGGGGCTCCGGTGCAGCGGTGAATCGCGCGCACCCGATCTTCGGCTAGGCGCTCTCCACCCCCACGTACGAATCCTCGAGATACTCGTGGACGGCCTTCTCCGGCACCCGGAAGGACCTGCCCACCCGGATCGCCGGCAGATGACCGCTGTGCACCAAGCGGTACACGGTCATCTTGGAGACTCGCATCACCGCGGCGACCTCCGCCACGGTCAGGAACACGACCTCGTTCAACGGCCGTTCGTCAGCAGCCATGTCACACCTGAACCTTCCGCACATGTCGGGCGCCGGCTTCCCCTCCGGTGCCTCCTGCTCGCATGTGCGCTCCTCCCCAGATTAGGGGCGCGTGATGCAAGTGGTGAAGAGGAGTAGCGATCGCTCGCCTACCGTGACAGACACGCCCGATTGAGTACATAGCGAGTGAGCGCGCGGTAGTAGTCGCACTGCGCAGCGTCATCCGTCGGCACGCGCGGAACGCCCCGTCACACCCCTGACTCCTGCCGCTCCGCGCCGAGCGCCGCCCCCTGCGCACCTGGTGGCCCGGGAACCCCGCCACCCCACTGACCTGCACCGAACGTCGAACCATCAGCCCCGCCAGGGTTCTTGGCCGCACCCCCTTCGCCTCCGTCGCGCCGGTCGACTCCGCCCCGCAGAGGAGGGCGGCGCACGCATTCGCGCCCCGCGCACGCCCCCGGGTGCAAGCGCCGGTTCTGCAGAGCAGCACGACCCCTCTCACGGAGGAGAAGCCGCACTGACGTACCCCGAATCACATCGCTATGTCGACACGCTCACCCATCGACAGTGCTAGACCGAGGCACTCAGGCGCCGACAGGCGTGGGGCCAATGTGACGTACTTGACCGGGAGTCGGTCAGGAGACAGCACAGAGCGGGCCCGACGGCCCCGCTCTCCCGCCACCGGCGCGGACAGCCGGGAGCAGCGAACGTCGGGGAATCCGTCCCGCGACTGCGGATACCCCGCACCTCCCGACCGCCAACCGGGCCCGCCGCGGAAACGATTCACCCGCCCTTGCGTCGCCGCCACCGGTGGCCCCGAGAACGCCCGCGGCCGCGGGCGCCGACGCGGGCACAGCCCCGACAGCGACCCACCGGCACAGCGCCGTCAGGGGCGCCCGTACCCGGCCCCGTCCCGGCCGGTCTCGTGCCCAGCCGTGGAACGCCCGCACGAGGCCCCTCAGGGCTCAGGGCAGCAGCCCGTGTGCGGGGAACACCGCCCGCCGGGTCGCCCGCACCGCCTGGTCCAGTCGGTCCGCCGGGTCGTACCCCGCACTCCAGTCCCGCCAGCTCGGCTCCGGACCGTCCGTCATCCGCAGCGGGGCGCCGGCACCGCCGGTACGCGCGTACACCTCCTGCCGCCACTCCTCGGGCACTTCGGTCTCCCCAGGCACCGGAACACCGGCCGCGATCGCCACCAGATGCGTCCAGGTGCGCGGCACCACATCCACCACCGCGTAGCCACCGCCTCCGGTCGCCAGCCACCGGCCCTGCGCGTAGGTGTGCGCCCAGGTGTGCGCGGCCTCGGCCGCCCGCCGCTGCGCGTCCACGCTCACCGCCAGATGCGCCAGCGGGTCCTCGACATGGGTGTCCGCACCGTGCTGGGAGACCAGCGCCTGCGGTCGGAACGCCTCCAGCAGCTCCGGAACCACAGCGTGCACGGCACGCAGCCAGCCGGCGTCCGCCGTACCGGGCGGCAGCGCCACGTTCACCGCGCTGCCTTCCGCACCCGAACCGCCGCACTCCTCCGGCCAGCCGGTGCCGGGGAAGAGGGTGCCCGGATGTTCGTGCAGGGAGATCGTCAGCACCCGGGGGTCGTCCCGGAACGCCGCCTGGACGCCGTCCCCGTGGTGTACGTCCAGATCGACGTAGGCGACGCGCTCCGCTCCGAGTTCCAGCAGCCGGGCGATGGCGAGCGCGGGATCGTTGTAGACGCAGAAGCCGGACGCACGGTCCGGCATGGCATGGTGCAGCCCACCCGCGAAGTTCACCGCGTGCAGCGCCCTGCCCTGCCACACGGCCTCGGCGCCGCCGACCGACTGTCCGGCGATGAGCGCGGAGACCTCGTGCATCCCGGCGAACGCGGGGTCGTCCATGGTCCCCAGGCCGTACCGTTCCTCGGCGGACGCGGGGTCGAGCGAGGCCCGGCGGACGGCGTCGATGTAGTCGGGCCGGTGCACCAGGCGCAGGGTGGAGTCCCCGAGGGGCTTCGCCGCGGTCACGGCGAGTTCCGGACTGCGCTCCACCCCCAGCGCCTCGATCAGACGCTTCGTCAGGGCAAGCCGTACCGGGTCCATCGGATGGCCACGGCCGAAGTCGTAGCCGGTGACACCCTCGTCCCACATCAACTGCGCGCCGCCGCTCATGCCCGCCACCGTATCGGGCGGGTCCTGAACGTGAGAAAGCCCCGTCGGATACATCCGACGGGGCTTTCCCCACAAGGAGTTCGGCGGCGTCCTACTCTCCCACACGCTCCCGCATGCA
>NZ_JBIAGB010000040.1:0-38080 GCF_042869575.1 Streptomyces sp. NPDC006925 | reverse complement strand
CCCGCGGAGCGGGCTATGCCCCGGCAAGCCGGGGCATAGAGAAATGCATTGCGCAAGCGCAATGCGAATTCCGGCGCAGGCGCCGGAATAGAATTCCGCAAGCGGAATTCAAAAAAGAAGGCAGTACGCGCAAGCGCGCATTGCCGGGCCCCCGCAAGCGGGAACCCAAAGACAGCGGGCTACACGAGGTGCATCCTGTCTGCCCCTGTGTAGAGCCTGGGCCTTCCCGCCACCACCCCCGGCGGGGCGTCGTCCGCTGCGCTCCCGACGCCAACCCGCACAACCAGCACCCCTGGCTCCCCCAAAATCCCGGGGGAGCCAGGGGTGCTGGAAGCTCGAGGCCCGTGCATCACATGTCTCCCTGTGTAGGGTCTGGGATTCCGGCTCACCCCCTCCCGCTCTGCATGCATCGTCACGAGGCACTGTGTAAAGCTTGGGATCACCAGCCACCCCCAACCGGGCCGGAACACCCCCCGAAAACCTCTTTCCCGGATGCCTCTCCCGGCTATGCACGGGGAGGTTTCCAGGGGCTTATCTGAGTTGGATTCAGGTATGCACAACTGGGTGCGATTTGGGTCTCACAGGGCACTGCGCATGCTGTCGGAAACCTCATCCTTCGGATCCGGATTGGCCCCTGATTTCCGCTCAGAGAAGAGCCGGTCAGGTGTCCTGCTTTCAGGGGGAGTCGCCTTCCCAGTCCCATTTCAGAGAATCCGTGGGACGAGGACCGTAGAGAGCCCGGCCGCCGGGGCCGAACTGGCCGATCTCAGTGATCAGTGCCGCACCCTCGGCCAGCTCGGACTCGCTACAACCGGTGACATCCAACAGCAATCCGTCCAGCGGACCCACCAACTCCCGGTACTCGTGACCGGGCGGGCGTAGGGATGCGGGTCATCGTGCTCACTGCCGTAGACCCGCCGGCACGGCTCCTCCATGCGCGCCAGCCTTCCACCCCACCACCGATACCGCCGCCACAGGCCCCGGGTCCCGGGCAGGGAGACGCCAGCCAGGCCCCCAGGAACGCACGGCCGGTACAGCGTGTGGAGAGGCACGCCAACGTGGTGAAGCCGGGTCTACGTGGTGGCGCGAGAGGCTTGGAGATTCGGCCACGTGGTGACGCGAGGCCGAGCTGCCACGTCTCCCCCACGTTCCGAGAGCTCCGGAAAGCTGCATCCCGCGGCCCCGCTCGGACGCTGGGCAGCTCCGCGCATCAGAATGAGCACGCGCAGTGCTGTCTCTTAACTACTCGCATCGGCTGAAGAGGTTTCTGTTGTCCTTGCATCTCGATCAGATGTCCCAACGGCGTATGCGGCTGCTGGTCATGGCTCTGGTGGGCATCATCCTTCTGCTCGTGGGCGTCCTGGTGGGCTTCCTGGCCGGTGGCGGAAGCGACTCTGACGCCAGGGAGGACGATGCCGCGGGGCCCTCCCACGGGCCCGCGCAGTCCTCAAAGACGCCGAGTGACTCGGAGGACGACAGCACATTCCACGACACTGACTCCTGGGTCAACCTGCCCGAAGGAAAATCCCGCAAGAACGGGCTACCCATCGGATTCCCGCACACCGACACCGGCGCTGTCGCTGCGACAGTCGCGAACAACCGGGCGGGCTGGACTCTGGATGGAGACAAGATTCGCCTAGCACTGGAGACCTACGCAGATCCCAAAGACCTAGAAGACCCCAACCAGCAGGAGGAATTGGCAGCGGCGGTGCCCTTCGCCGTGAAATCGGCGCGGAAAATGGCGGGCGTACCGGTTAAGGGCCCCGTCCCGGACGGCGCCAACCTGAGCGGATCTCCCATCGGTGTGCAGTGGAAGCCACTCAGCGCAGACCGCGTACGCGTCTACGTCCTGACGCGCGTGACCTCAAGGGCAGGTGAAGGAGAGGAGACCAAAACACAGTTGATGGCGTTGCCATCCGAGGCCATCTGGACTGCTGGGGACTGGAAAATGACGGCGCTGGAAGAGGGAGTCGACCGTTCGTGGACCCCCGATCCTGCGGACCTCGGTACCCGGAAATTCGCAGACGAGGGCTGGAAGGCACTCCGGGAAGGAAGCAGCAGATAGAAGGAAAACCTTCAATTCGATACAGCCAGGACATTAGGACCCGGAGTGGAATGTCAGAATCCGGGTGAACTGGCCGGGGCTCGCAGGCCCAAGCCCCGGCGGTCCTGCAGAAATCGGGCCACCTCCCCAGAGGTGACCGGCCCTCAGCTCCCGCCGCTGGTCGGAGCATCGTGGGCACCAGCGGCCAGCGCGCACGACTAGATTGGGCGGCGTCGCAGCAGGCCAGGACCACAGGGGGCGGAGATGACGACCGGGGAGCAGGGGCGCGGATGGGACAAGCGGACGGTGCCGCCGCCGGTGCCGGCGCAGGCTCCGCCGCCTGCGGCGGCGGCTGGTGCTGCGGCGCTGGCCGGATGACTGCGGGCGCCGCGGCCGGAGGCGGAGCCGGGCATCTGGCGGTGCGGCCATGTGCCCCGCCCTGCTGAGGAGATCGAGCGCACGCCCACCCGGCAGATCGTGGTGGGCGCGCTCGCCTCCGGTCTGCTCTGCTGGGTCCTCATGGCCCTGCTGTGGAACGGCTACCTGGGCAAGTACTGGACCTGGCCGTATGCGGCCATGACGCCCGACTCCATGGGGACCAGGAGCTGGGTCATCGGCTCATGGATCTACGCGCTGTCCGTCGTCGGCGGCATCTTCTTCTTCCGTCTGGGCCGGTGGCCGGAACTGCTGCGGCGCATCGGGCGCCGGCTCCAGGAGCAGCCGCAACCGACCGGGACGCCACCAGTCCCGGCAGCGCAGCCGCCGCTGGCGCCCGGCCAAGCCCTGCGTCGGGGCCTGGTCGGAACCACGGCGGCCGGTCTGTCCTTCTGTCAACCTGCTCACGTGAGTAGGTTGGAAAGATCCAAGACCCCCTTTGACCTGCCGACTCCAGCACCGCAGCAGGGCTGAATCACATCTTAAAAAGAGCAACGTGCAACACAAGGATGTAGAGTCTTAAGAGACACAGCCAAGGGTTGCAAGTAGTGCAGCGCCCGGGCTGGAAACGCGAAAAGACCCCCCGGGTACCAGCCGGAGGGCCTTCCGCGACAGTTACGAGCCCGGCCGAGCCCTATGCGGTCGGGCTCGTTTAATGAGCCCGCTCCGGCCGGTCCTCTGGCGGCGCCATGTCACCGCAGGTACTGCCACCCCATACTGACGAAATCGACGACCTGGGCGATGTCGGCGACGTGGCCGACTGCACCGAGGACCGCTAAGCCTCCGACGCACCACCACCGTCCGCCATCGCGTGGTGGCTCGCTCGCCTCGTGCTCATCGTCCATGGACTCCTCCTCTGTTCCGTTGGGACGGACCCGCCCAAAGACCCGGCAGCTAACCGAGACCCGAGCGGCTAACCGAACTCGCATGCGAATCCGGGGAATCCGACGGAACCGAGGTGGAGCACGCTCAGCATATCCCCCCAACGAACGCCCGTATCCCGACCAGCCGATTCCCCCGGCATCGGCGACCCCGGCGACCCACTCCCGGCGGGGTGAATAGGGGTCCGGGACTCTGCGGGCTCTTACGGAAGGTGGGAAGAGTCCTCCATGCCGGCTTCGCCGACGGATACCGGAACGGGGGTGGAGAGTTACTCCGCAACCTCGGCCCCGGCACGACAGCTGTGGCGGTCTCGGCCTTGCACTGTGCCCGGGGACACCGGACGGCAGCGGCAGGACCACCGCGGCCAGGACCAGAACAACGAGCATCGGACCTTCCTCTCGGGAATCAGGAACACGAAACGCCCCCCGCGTGAGGGGCTTCTACTTCTCAAGGGACTCGAGAGTTTCCCCGGCGCCATCCGAGTGACGGAGCGCCAGAGTCACCGACCAAGAGGTAAGCCCCGGTCACGTCCGAACTGGGCCGACGCGCCAACCACGTCACTTTCTGCCCCAGGGTCCGCCGGACCTTCCGCCGCCTCACCGTGCGATCCCGAGCCCGGGATCGCACGGTCGGGGGCTCCGCTCCGCCGGCTCGACGGACGCGCCCTCACGCCCTGCCTCCCGGCTCCAGGTGCGCTCACGGAGAGATGTCGGGCTCCGCGCAGCCGCTTACCACGCTGGCTGAGCTGGGCCGATGACGCTGCCTCACAGGCAGTGACGTGACACCTGGTGTGGCCCCTGTCCAGACCTGTCCCACGACCCGCCACCACCCTGTCCCCCGTCTGTCCTGGTGCGAGGCAACCCCGAGCGGGGCGGCAGCGCCCGTCCGCGGGGTCACCGGGCGGCGGCGATGGCCACGACGGCAACCAGCAGCGCCGCCCCGGCCAGAGCGACCGTCAGCGGCTGGGAGAGCGCCGGGTGGCGGTAGACGGCGTAGCCGAGCGCATCGACGGACAGCAGGCAGACCAGGACCAGCAGCAGGAGCACCAGCAGAGCGAGCGTGGACATGGATTCCCCCTTCGGGATCAAGCGCGCGGACGGTCCGCGCGCGGCAGTCCGGGCGGCGGCACCTTGTTGGCTTGGCAGCGGCCCGTGGCTGGGGCGCCAGAGTCATCGGTGCGGGGGCAAGCCCCGCAACCCCGGGGCGGCGCGGGTCGCGCTGCGCCGGGGCCAGGGTTGCGCGGCAGAGGCTCGGCGTCCCGAGCTCGACATCGCGCGCCTGCACCCCGCACCTGCCTTTGCGTGCTTTGGAGAAGATGCCGGGCTGAACTGTCGCCGCTCACCACACCGGGCGGCCTGGGCCGATGCCGCGACCTGACAGACCGTGATGCGACCGCTCCTCCGCCCTGCCGCGTGCCCTGTCCCGTGACCTGTCCGCCCCTGTCTGCGCTTGTCTGCGCTTGTCCGTGGAACAGGCCGTAGACGTGGTGAGCTGGCACGGCGGGGCACCGGCGCGATTCCGTACCCCTGGGTTCGCCGCACCGTCCACGTCGGGGTGATCACTGTTGATGATCCATGGGTGACGTTCTGTCAGTGGCGGGTGGTCCACTGGTGAGTTCGAGCGGGGGACTCGGGACTCGTCAAGGGGAGGGCATGTGGTTGACGTCCGTGCGTACACACGCGGGGATGGAACTGAGGTAGGCGCGCACACCCGGTCGGCGCCGGGCTCGGGGCGGCAGCTGTCGCTCCTGGCGTTGGCCGCCGTGGTGGTGCTGGCGATAGCCAACGGCGAGGGCGGGGGAAGCCCGGTCTCCCGTGGGCAGCAGGGCCGGCCCGAGGCGCCGGCGGCCGAGCGTCACGAGGTGAAGACGCCGGTGCTGCGGATCACGCTGCCGGACGGGAAGCCGGTGCGGCCGGAGGATGCCCGATGAGCGGGCGTCGGCCAGCCCGAAGGACGGCGGCTCGGCGGACGCCGTCCCGGCGGGCGCCGGTGCGCCGTCGCCGCGGGCGGCGGAGCAGGCGCCAGGAAGAGAAGCTGGTCGTGGGCCTGGTGGTCGCCGTGCTCGGCGTGGGCCTGGTCGTGGCGGTGGTGCAGTGGCTCCTCGTGCACTGGTGGCTGCTGGTCCTGGTCGCCGTGGCGGCCGCGGGCGGCGGGGCGGTGTGGTGGCAGCAGAGGGTGCAGCGGCAGCGCTGGGAGGCGGTGCGGGCCCAGGGGCTGCGCTACCAGCTCGCGCAGCTGGACGCGCTGGACCACGCGGCGTTCGAGCACGCGGTCCGTGACCTGATGGCCCGGGACGGCTGCCGGGACGCGGTGCGCACCGGCGGCCGCGGAGACAGAGGCGCGGACGTGATCGCCACCGATCCGGCGGGGCGGCGGTGGGTCATCCAGTGCAAGCACCGTCGCGACGGCCTGGCCGGCTCCGCGATCGGGACACCGGACCTGCAGCGGCTCAACGGCACAGCCCGCCCCGTGCACAAGGCCGACGTGGTCGTGATGCTGACCAACGGCCGCTTCACCCGTGACGCCCGCCCCTTCAGCAACGACACACAGATACACCTGGTCGACCGAGACGTACTCGCACGCTGGGCCGCCGGCCCATGGCCACTATGGGACCTCCTGCACAAGATCCCCCCACCCCGCCGACCCCAACGCTGACCACCCGACCGGGGCCCGGCACCGTCCGGCGCCGGGCCCCACAACCGAAACTCGAATTGGTCACTCCTGCTTCTCACGGAATTCATGCCGAAGCTCGGAAACCTACTTGCACACCGCACGGAGTGAGCCCCTCCAGTTCAAAGCATGCCGGGTGCCGTGAGGCGGTCCGAGGCCGACCGTCGCAGAATCGTCGCCCATCTGGCTCGTTGTATGTCTGGCACTGCCCGACTGTCGGGAGGACGCTGTGAACAACGTCCAGCAGGGTGGGGGCGGCATGAACTGCACGCACTGCGGCGCGCCAGTGATCCAGGGGTCGGATGGCGGCTGGAGCTGCAACAACTGCGGAACAACGGGATGAGCCGGGATGGGCGATGAGTGAGAGCGAAACGGTCGAGAACTACTACACGACGCACGTGTGCACCTCCTGCAAGAGCGACGTCCACGGACTCCACGGACGATGGACGTGCAAGGCATGCGGAGCCTGCTCCCCCTACTCACCACCGCCGGAAGGCTGGCAGGCCGACGAGAACTACGAGAACTGGCGCTGAGAAGCCCGCTCACGGCTCCCGGGCCGGCGACATGCGCCCGCCTGCACGTCATCCACGCGGTACAGCCCGTCACAGGCGCTGGTCTGCGCGACACGGCACCAGGCGCAAGTGTCTGGCTACCTGTCAGCGCGGAACTGGCTGACAGGTAGCCAGACGCGGTGTGCGCTGGACTGACGCGCAGGACGTGCATGTCTCGACCCCGGGGTGGGAGCGCTCACCCCACCCGGCCGCCCCCGGCCCCGGAGGCAGCGCGGCCGGGAGCCGCCGCCCCCAGCTCGACAACGCGTATCCGCCCCCATAGACCCTGATTGGAGTGTCGGGCTCACCGCCAGCGCTTACCAAGCGGAGTGGCCTGGGGCGATGCTGGTTTCTGACGGACAGTGACGCGACCTGTCCCACGCCCTGCTGTGTGCCCTGTCCCGTGACCTGTCCGGGGTCCAAGGGATGAATCCAGGGGCAAGCCAGCAGGACAGGGCACAGGCCAAGCTCTCAGCTCCCCCGGCTCGCAGCACCGGCCACCGGCCCCAGACGGGCCATCAGCCTCCCCCTGGCACAGGAGGCAGGGGGGCGGGGACCACACAGGGAGAGGCGGACCGCAGAGATGTCAGCAGTGCCGACGGGACCGGGATTCAGGACCCCTCATGGATAGGTACTCAGGCGTGCACATGCTTGTTTGATCACGGGACGGTCTATATGGGTTCGCGGGTTGCGTTGGACGAGGCCATAGAGGTGTGAGGTGATCTTCGCCCAGGTGCGAAAGTTCCCTCGGGCCACCGCGGAGTCGGCCCAGGCGATATCCGCAGGTTCCGCGTCCGCCCAGATGTCGTGGAACTCGGTCAGGGTCTCGGCGAGCTGTTCCGGTTCCAGTCCTGCGGTCTGGTGCCAGGTCAGCACTCTGGAACGCACAGCTGGGACGTTGTCGATCGCCTGCTCTGCTGTTGCTCCGCACAGCACCAGCGCGGCGGCGGTGCCTGGTTCGTCCCACAGCAGTCGCAGATAGTCCAGCAACGAGGGTGAGAGGCGTTGTGCGTCGTCGAGGAATAGCACGCCTGGTTGCTGCAACGTCTCCTTGAGAGCGCCGTCGGCCGCCGGTGCGGAGTGCGCCAGGGGTGCCATGGGCAGACCGCATGCCTCCAGTAGGCACTCGCGCAGCTGGGGTAGATCCGGTCGTACGGCGACGACCGCTCGCCAGGCCGGCGTCCGCGATGGCAGGAGATCCAGAGCGTGATGTGCCGCCACTGTTTTGCCCACTCCCGGCTGGCCGAACACACATCCGATCCCACGGGCTGCAACCGTGTGCCCGATGGCTTCCACCACTGCGGTGACCGCTCCGGTCGGGACGAGGCGCGCTCCAGGCACGGACAATCGCACCCCACCACGTAGGGGCTGGACGGCGCTCTGGTCCGGCACAGCCGCGGACGGTGAGTCCGTGCGAGCTTCGGCTGTGGGCACGGCGTCGCCCGGGCGCAGCATCCCGAGTTCGGCCAGGGCTCCTGCGAGTCGGTCGGTTTCCTGCGGGCCCAATGATCCGCTGCCCACCGCGAGTGCGGTATTGAACTGCCTGCGCACGTTTCGCCGAGCTTGTCCTTGCGCGACCAGCGCATCCCATTCCGTCTTGAACGAGTCCAGTGCCAGTTCCAGCTCGTCCGTCCCCTGCGTGAACGACCACGGTACGGGAGGCTCTTCCAGGTGCTCGGTGTAGGCTTCGCCGTCTGTCATCGTGGGGCCTGGCAAGCCGAGCCCGGCACTTGGTCCAGGTAGCCGTCGTCCTGTCCGTCGATGACGTTGCCGAGGTGATCGGCCAGGCCGCGGGGATCGTGGAGTGTCAGTGCTATCTGCAGGAACTCCTGGTACGCCTTCACGTCCTGCTCACTCATCTCTTTTGCTGTGAGTCTCTTCCAGAAGGCGCTTTCCTCAGCGAGCCGTGAGAACAGTTCGGCACGTGTGAGCTGCTCCAGATCTGCTCGTGTCAGGTGCCGAAAGGGCGTCATTGTCGGTCCTCCTGTGCTGCGCATGGTGACGGAGACTCCTCGCTGTGCGAGCGCGCTGGTCCGGCATCCGCCTTTTGGGGGACCTGCCCGGGAGCGATGTTGCTCGCTGCTCGCCACACCGGCTCTCGCTGCCCTGATCGCCTCAACTTCGGTGATGGCGGGGCTGGTTGGGGTGGGTGTGACGGGTGTGCAGAGTGTTTCAGGGGGTGGCCCTGAGAGCCAGTGGAGCATGACACAGGTAGGTAACAGACGATGCCGATTGCGGCCGGGAGGTTTAGCGGGCGGCAGCGCTATGGGCTCTTCGCACCAGTTTTTGCACATGCCGGCTGAGACTGCTGTTCTCTCCGCTGACTGCGATGAGCATGCCGAGGAGCTGCTTGCTCAGGGCTACCCGGGTGGCGGCGTCGGGGATCTCGGTCCAGTGCCGTACGGCACGTTGGGCGCTGGCGCGAGTGATCGTGTGGTGCATACCCCATGTGGTGCCCTGGAGTTGGATCACATGCAGGTCCCAGTGGGTGGCAGTTTCCGGGTCGTCCTGGAGGCGGGCGATCCAGCCGCGCAGTTCCCGGATGCTGATGGTGTGGGTGTGGGCGGGGCCGTAGGTCGCGGTGGCCTCTTGGTCGAGGCGTTCGGCCTGGATGGCTGCCCATGCCAGGCGCTGGGGATCGTGCGGCGGTGTGAAGGTCGAGGTGATGGCCGCGACCCGTTCGCGGTACTCCTCCGGGGGAGGCGGGGGCTGCCGGGTTTCCGTGCTCTCGTGTGCTGCTGCGGGGGTGAGGAGGGGGTAGGCGTCGGCTTGTCCGGCCGGCCCCGGGGCTGCGGGCGGCTGTGTGCCGTGCGTCCAGAACCCTGCGGAGACGACTCCCCAGGGGGCGAACTGCAGTTCTTCCGTCACAGCTTCACTCCTCGTTTGCGCAGGAAGGCACCAGGGTCGATGTCCGATCCGTACCCCGGGCCGGTGCGGATCTCGAAGTGGAGATGGGGGCCGGAGACGTTTCCGGTGGCTCCGGAGAGGCCGATCTTCTGGCCCGCCTTGAGGCGCTTCCCGGTGGAGACCGAGATCTTCGAGAGGTGACCGTACTGGCTGTAGGTACCGTCCGCGTGTCTGATCACGACCTGGTTTCCGTACGCTCCGCCATCACCCGCCGTCACCACCTTTCCGGGGCCCGCGGCCTTGACGGTTGTGCCCGTGGGGACTGTGAAGTCGATTCCGGTGTGCATGCCGCTGGACCACGCGCCGCCCCGCTGGTGGTACGGGGTACCCAGAGGGCCGTCGACGGGCCGGGTCCATCCGGTGGACAAGCCGCCGTCGGGGCCGGTCAGGGAGGCGACGTTGGACATGATGATCTTCACGTAGTGGTAGGTCTGGCCTTTCGCGAACTCCTCGGGGGGAACTCCGCGGTACTGCTCGACCCTGCCCCAGCCTGCGTTGTAGCCCGCCAGCGCCAGTTCGACGGGGCTTCCGTCGTACTCCGGATGCTTCTTGGCGGTGCGCAGCAGCTTGCACATCATCTTGCCCTGCGCCGGTATCGCGTCCTCCGGGTCGAGGGGATCCTCCCTGCCGTCGTTGTTGCCGTCCACCCCTGCCGTCTTCCACGTGCCCGGCATGAACTGGGCTATCCCCAGGGCGCCCGCGCTGCTCTTGCCCGGGTCGGCCTGGAAGCCCGACTCCTGCTTGAGCTGGGCGGCCAGGACGCTCGCCGGCAGCCCGGCGTTGCAGTCGTCGGCGGCCTGCTGGATGAGCCCCGCGTAGGCGGCGGGCACGCCGTTCTTGCCGACCTTCAAAGAGCCTGCCGCCAACTGCGCATTGCCCTCGCCGCCTCCACCGCTGCCGCCGGACATCGCCAGGAGGAGGATCAAACCGACCACGAGGGCGAGGACGAGCGCCACTATGGCGCCGCCAACGATTTGCAACATGCGAATGATGCTCAATTGGCCTGTCCCCCTAGGCGGTGAGCTCTTTCCTGGTGCCGCGTATACGCCCCCTTCGCGGGGAAGGCGTCGAGGTAGCGGTCCGGCTCAGGCTGCCATTGTCACACCAGTCCCACGCACCTCTCAGACTGTTTCTGTCACAGGAGGGTGACTGGCGTGCGCCCGGAATACTACTTTTACTACCTTTTGGAACACCTCTTCTTCCCGGGTGGGACACAGAGGCGGGGGCGGGGTACAGGCCACCGGAAGCGACCATAGAATGCCGTCAACAGGCTTCCGGACCACGGCTGTTGAGTGCCGACGATGTCCGACCTCGCAGTGGTTGCATCTGCAATTCCGGGGGAAAGTTGTCCAAGAAATCACCGACGCTGGAGGCGCTTCCGGCGCAGGCTCGCCTCGTGATACCCGTACTGGGCCCGGTAGGTGGCAGTGGCCGGTCCACCACAGCGGGTCTTCTGGCGGCGGCCTTTTCCTCCACCGGGCCTTCCGTCGTCCTGGACACCGCGCCGCGGCTGGCCTCTCCCTGGCCGCTTTGGTGCACGGAACCCGGGAACGGGCTGCTGTCCATACCGCCTGACCGGCCCGCCACCCGCCAGCACATCCAGCGGGCGGCCGCCGGCTGCCGAACGCCCGAGGGCCACACCTGGCAGGTACTGACGGACCACCAGGGCTGGAGCAGCGCGCCGCTTTCTCTGCCTGCAGACCCTGCCGCCTGGCACCAGCTCGCGGCCGCCGGCGGCTGGCAGGCCGTCATCGCCGACACTCCTCATGCCATGGCCCAGGACATCATCGCCGCCCGGTGCGCCGGGAGGAGTGGCCAGACCGCTTCCTGGTGCGGACTCCCCTTCGCCGTTCCCGTCCTGAGTGCGTCTGCCACCGGTCCGGGCGTGCAGGCTCTCCAGGTCGCCGTCAAAGCAGCGGTCGCCGAGGGGCTGCCGCTGGGACGTGCCGTCGTCGCTCTCATCTCGACCGGGGAGGGTCGTCCTCCGGCACCGGTTCGGGCCGCCGCCACGATGCTCCGGTCACATGCCTTCGCCGTGGTCTCCGTGCCCTATGACTCGCACATCCGCGCCCACGGAATGAGCGACTCACACCGTGTCAGGCCGAAAACTCTCACGGCGGGACACGAGCTGGCACGAGCCGTACTCGCATCCGCCCGTGCGGCGTGGGGGGACCCCCTTCCCGCGGCCCGTACGCCCGCACCCCTGTCCTTCGACGCCGTCGTCGCTCCCGAAAAGGTGCCCGCATGAGCTCCACGCTCGAAACGTTCCGTCTCCTTGCCGACAGTCCGATTCCGGGCTACACGCCGACCGTCCCCGGCGCCCTGAAGACGCCGACCGGAAAGATACTCGGCTGGACAGCCGGTATCGGCTTGGCGCTGGCTGTCCTGGGCGGGCTCTCCGGCTGGGCGTGCGTGGCGATCGGCCACAACAGTGAACGCGGCGGACTGGCCGCTCGCGGCAAGCAGGCGATCGTCTGGAGCCTGATCGCCGGCATGGGCATCGGGGTGACCTCAGGGCTCGTTATGGCCTTCTACAACATGACGCAGGGCTGAGACCACATGGACTTCCGGAGAAAGGCGCGGCGCGCCCGGCTGCGCCTGATCGCCCTGAGCGCGGCCGTGGTGACGCTCTTGGCCACGGGCGGCTTCCTGGCCGTGGGAAGCGTGGGGGAGGGCCGCGCCGACCACCCACAGGCCAAGTCCGCGCCAGAGCCGGGCAGTTCAGTTTCCCCGGCTGCGGGCAGGAAGAAGCACACGCCCGCCACGGCTCACCGTGCACCGGTGCTCAAACCAAAGTCATCGAAGAACGGCATCGGTACGGGCTTCCCGCACACCGCAGTGGGCGCCAGGTCGGCTGCCGTCTCCTACTGGCAGGACCTGAGCTTCATCGACGACCAGTCCGCTGAGCGGCAGTTGCGGACCATCGCCGCCAGCCCTTCGGACCCGATCGTACGCAGCAAGGTCTCCGAGGTGCGCAAACTGCGCGAAGGGGTGGGGCTGCCTCCCTCCGGGGGGCCTCCGAACGGGGTGACCTTCACCACCAGCGTCAAGGCCGTGCTGGCGCAGAGCCTCGATCGCACGGGGGACGTCGTGCAGGTGTGGATGGTCTACGACCGCTACGCCACCAGCACCGAGAAGAGCACCGATGAGAACCCTCTCAAGGACGAGACAGACAACCTGATCGTGACCTGGACGAAGGGCGACTGGAAAGTGACGGCACAGCCGCGCTGGGTGCGCCGGTCGGTGGGGCCTAGCGCCTATGACCTGCACAGCCCCTATGCCTTCCAGGACGGCTGGCGGCAGGTGACCGATGGTTAGGTTCCTCGCCCGGTGCGGCGTGCTGCTGGCCGCCGCGGTGTTCGGTCTGGCGGCGCTGAGCCAGCCCGCTCTCGCCGGGCCCAAGCCGCCGGATCCCATCCCCGAGGAGTGGCAGAAGACCGGGGAGACCATCGGCATCAACACGAAGACCGGCGAGTACTGCCGTGTGGACACGGACATCAACTGCCGCTATCCCGAGGCCGGTGAGCTTCCCGGCACGGTCCACATCGGGGAGGGGTCGCACGATCCCGAGGAAAGGCACAAGTTCGAACTGGGCGAGCTGAAAAGGTGGCAGGAGAAGGCCGACCCCAATCAGTCCCATTATGCGGACATCAAGAAGTACCTCACGAAGTGCGTGAAGAAGGACAAGAAGCCCTTCCAGCAGTGCAATGCGGAAGCCGCCGGGAAGTGGCCGGGTGACGCGTACACACCTCTCGACTGGGCGGGTGACAAGCTCAAGGAGTGGGCCGGCGGCGCCTTGGAGGACGCGGCGGGTGCGCTGGGGACCTCCGTCGTATGGCTGATGGAACAGTTCGCCGAGGCTTTCAACAGCATCTCCACCATCAAGCTGGCGGACACCGGGATCGGCCCCGTCATGGGTGTCATGACCGGGATATCCATCCTGGTGGCCACCTTCCTGCTGCTGATCCAGTTCGCGAAGCTGGGGATCTCGCAGAAGGGCGCGCCGCTGGTGACGGCGATCACCGGTCTGGCCAAGTGGGGAGTGATCCTGGCTGTCTACGTCACCGCGACGCAGACGGCGCTGGACTGGTCGGACACGTTCAGCACCGCGATGATCAACTACACCCTGACCGGTGAGGGCGGTGAGTCGGTCAGCGGGGCCGAGCTGGCCGACACGGGCACCGCCACCGAGGCCATGAAGCAGCAGCTGGGCACGATGTTCGCCGGCCTGGTCAGCGGAAGCGGGGCGACTACCGCAGGGGCCGCGCTGATCACGGGCAGTGGTATCGCTCCCGCGTCCACCGGTTTCGTGATCGTCATCAGCATCTTGGCCATCGTGGCCGTGGGCGCGCTGTGGCTGGAGATGTTGGTGAGGCAGGCGGCCATCATGATCCTGGTCACTGTGATGCCCATCGCGCTGGCCGGGCAGATGAGCGACGCAACGAGCGAGTGGTGGCCCAAGGCCCGCAATGCCCTGATCTCGCTGATTCTCGCGAAGCCGGTGATCGTGCTGTGCTTCAGCATCGGCGCCTCCGCGATGGGCAACGCGAAGGGGGTCCGCAACGTCTTTGTCGGGCTGATCGTGTTCATCCTGGCCTGTTTCGCCTGGCCGGCGCTGGCCAAGTTCATGACCTTCACCAGCGCGGGGGCCGGGTCGAGCACGGCCTCCGGGATGCTGAGCTCCATCGGTTCGTCGGTATCGAGCGCTTTCGGCGGCCACAACCCGGCGCTGAGCGGCGCGGGCATGGTCGGCGGCGGTAGCGGGTTCACCCGGGCTCTGGAGGCCGACAACGCCGGGGGCTCGGGCGGCGGAGGGGCCTCCGGCGGCTCCGGATCCGGCGGGGGCGGGGGCCAGGGCTTCTGGTCCAAGGCGATGATGGGCCGCAAGTCCGGCAGCTTCATGTCGAAGGTCGGCGGGACGGTCGGTATGGGCCTCCAGATGGCTGCGGCCGGCAAGGACATGCTGGAGAGCACGGCGGGGAACATGGCCGCGCACGCCGGTCTCGATCATGCCCACCAGGGCGGGCGGAATGTCGTGATCCCGCGGCGCGGAGGCGGCGGCGAAGGCGGAGGCGGCGAAGGCGGAGGCGGAGGGGACCGGGAGTCGGCCCCCGCACCGGCGTCGCCCGCGCAGTCCGGCGTCCCCGAGAGCGAGCCTCCGCCCAAGCCTTCTGGGCCTCCCCCGGCCGCACAACCTCCGGAAGGGAGCTGACCCGTGTCGAGTGCTGAGCCGGCCACCTACAGCGGCTGGCAGTCCGAGCGCAGTGGGTTCATCGGGAACCTCAGCGGTCCGGGGTTCACTCTGGTGGCAGCCGCCTCCGTCATCGCCCTGATCCCGCTGTATGCCCGATCGCTGTCGGCCGCCTTCGTCGCTCTGCCCGTATCCGCCGTGCTGCTGCTGCTCGCCTACGGGCGGGTGCTGGGGCTGACGGCGGACCAGTGGATCACCCTCGCAGTAAGGCACCAGATCGCCGTGGCCACCAACAGAAACCTGTTCTTCTCCGGCTTCTTCGCCCCCCGCGGCAAGGACGGGCAGCAGCCCATGGACCTGCCCGGCTCCCTCGCCCGCCTGCACCTTCTGGAGGCGCCCGACGGCCTGGGCGGCCACCTGGGACTCATGCACAACCCCATCGACGGCACCTACACCGCCGTGTGCCGCATCTCCCACCCGGGGCTGGCGCTGGTGGACACCGACAGGCAGAACTCCCGGGTGCAGGCGTGGGCGGCGGTGCTGCGGGGCCTTTGCAAGGAGGACGGCGCGATCACCCGTATCGCCGTGCACCAGCGCTCCCTCCCGGACGACGGGGCCGCGTTGCGCGCCTGGACGGAGCGGCACGTCTCACAGGACGCCCCCGCCGTCGCGGTCGAAGCCCTCGACCAGCTCATGGCGGGGGCCGGACCGGCGGCCACCATCCGCGAGACGTACCTGGCCGTCACTCTGTCCACCTCCCGCGCCCGCCTGGCCGTCAAGGGTGCCGGCGGGGGGCAGCGGGGAGCCGCCGCCGTCCTGGTACGGGAGCTCAACGCCATGCAGCCCGCACTGGCCAGCGCCGGGCTGCAGGTCGTCGAGTGGCTCTCACCGCGCGGCGTCGCCCAGGCCATCCGCACCGCCTACGACCCCGAAGCGCACGTCACGCTCGCCGAGCGCACCAACGCCGCGGCGAGCACCCCCGACTGGCAGGGGCTCGATGCCGGCGTCGACCCCGCTCTGGCCGGCCCCGCGGCAGCCGACACCCAGTGGAGCGTCTACCGGCACGACGGCGCATGGACCGTCAGCTACCAGGTCCGCAGCTTCCCGCAGAGCGAGGTCTACGCGACGTTCCTCCAGCCGCTCCTCAAACCCCGGTCCAACGCGCGGCGCTCGCTCTCGCTCGTATACGAGCCGATCGGCCCGGCCAAGGCCCGTAAGGAACTGGCCAGGGAGAAGACCAAGCGGGAGGCGGCCCGCGGACTGCGGGCCAAGACCGGCCGGGCCGAGAGCGAGGACGAGCGGCGGGAGGCGATCACCGCACGGGCGCAGGACATGGCACGTGCGGCCGGCCATGGCGTGGTGCGCCTCACCGCGCTGGTCGCTGTCACGGTCACCGACCTGGAGCAGCTGGAGATCGCATGCGCCGATCTGCAGGCGGACGCCTCGGCGGCGGGGCTCGAACTGCGGCGCGTGTGGGGCGCGCAGGACGACGCCTTCGCGGCCTCCGCGCTACCGCTCGCCCAAGGGCTTCCCGACAGGCGGGTGGGTATCTGATGCGGCTTCCCTTCTCCCGCCGCCCGGACGACGACAGCCGGCTGAAGTCCGCAGCGCTGACCGATCTGTTCAGCTCCGGTGAGGCGGCCGGTGACCCCCGGCAGCAGCCGAGCGCGCGCGACCAGCGCCGGGCACGACTGCTGGAAGATGCCAGTACGGCGATGCGGGTGGCTCCTCGCAAAGGGTGGAACCAGCTCTTCGCGGGGCGGGCCGCCTCACTCAACAAGGCAGACGTCTTCCGTTCCGACACCGCGCGCGCCAGCGGAATCTACCCGTTCCTGCACGGTGCCTCCCTGCCGTCCATCGGGGTGTACATCGGCTGGAACACCCTCACCCAGCAGGCGTTCAGCGCCCATCCGACCGCTTGGGTCAGCGAGGGGCTGTGCACCAACCCCAATGTGATGATCACCGGAATCCCGGGGTCGGGGAAGAGCGCGCACATCAAGGCGCTGGCCTTCCGCATGATGGCGCTGGGACACCGCACGCTGATCGCGGGTGACGTCAAGGGCGAGTACGCGGCGCTGTGCAGACATCTGGGAGTCGAGCCCGTGCGGCTGGGGCCCGGTATGCCCGGCCGGCTCAATCCGCTGGATGCGGGCCCGCTGGGATACGAGCTGGACAAGAGTGCGAGCCGCGAGGAGCTCACCGCACGCCTCCAGGAGATCCACCGGCGGCGCCTGACGCTGCTGCAGGCGCTGCTGGAGCTCCAGCTGAGACGGAATCTTGCCCCTCAGGAAGAGGAGTGCCTGGATGTCGCCGTCCGGGAGGTAACGGGCGAACTGTACGGGCAGGAACGCCTGCGCATACCGACCCTTCCGCTGGTCTACGAGAAGCTCAAGGACCCCACCGCGGAGATGGCCCGCGAGATGAGAGTCCGGGGCCAGGACGTCCAGTTGGCGCGCGAACAGATGGCCTCGCTGCGCGCCGCTCTCGGCGGAATGATCACAGGTCATCTGGCGGGGCTGTTCGACAAGGAGACCTCGATCGGTCTGGACTGGGACGCTCCGATCCAGTCCGTCGACGTCTCGGCTCTGGAGTCGTACGGGGACGACACGATCGCCATGGTGCTCACCTGCGTCTCCTCCTGGGCGCAGAGCGCGATCGACCGCCCCGGCAACCGGCCGTGGCTGGTAGTCCGCGACGAGTTGTGGCGGCAGCTGCGCAGCGGCGGCGCGGCAATGGTCCGCAAGATCGACGCCGACCTGCGGCTGAGCCGGGCGAGCGGCACCGTGCAGGTGCTGGCGACACACCGGCTCTCCGACTTCGAGGCGGTGGGCTCCGCCGGCTCGGAGGCGGTCGCCATCGCCAAGGACCTGATCGCCAGCTGCGAGACGCGCATCCAGCTCGCGCAGGACACCGCCCCCCTCAATCTGACCCGGGAGGCGATCGGTCTGACGGACGCGGAGTGCGATCTGATCGCCTCCTGGGGGGCGGGGCAGCGGGGCCGGGCGCTGTGGAAGGTGGGCCGCGGCGGCGGGCACGCCGTGCAGCTGATGCTCTCCCACATCGAGCAGAAGCTCTTCGAGACGGACGAGCGGATGGTGATGTGATGTCCCGGCGCGGTGGCTCGGGGTCGGCGGGCGGGGTGTCCGACGGGACGGTCGTGGCGGCATATGCGGCCGGGGTCGCCGCCGTGGTGGGTGGTGCGGTGCTGCTGGCCGGGCCGCTGGCTTCGCTGCTGTCGGGAAAGGGATGGGCGAGGAGTACCTCGGCTGTTCCCGCCACGGTGGTGGGCGCTCTGGTCCGCGGTCCCGGGTCCGTCTTCCGTCCGGCGCCTCCGGCCTGGCTCTTCTATTCTCTGGTCGTGCTGCTCGTGGCCGTGCTGGTGGCCGTGGTGGTGAAGGTCGCTTCCGTGGCGCGGTTCGGCGGCCGCACCGGCGGTGCCCAGTGGGGCGGGTCGAAGACGGAGCGGAGGCTGGCGGCTCCGTCGGCTCCGCCGCAGCGGGCGGGCCGGCTGAGCGCGGGCCGGGGCGTGCAGACGAAGAAGATCCTGGCCACGCAGCCGAACATCTCCGCCACGGTGTTCGGCGTGCCCGGCAGCAGCAAGACGACCGGGCTGGTGCTGCCGAACGCGGCCGAGTGGCAGGGGCCGCTGGTGGTCACCACCACCAAGGCTGCCGACCTGGACGTCATCTATGCCCGGCGCCGGGCGCTGGGCCCGGTGTGGGTGATCGCTCCGGCCGGGATTCCGGGCCGCGAGACGCACCACTGGTCGCCGGTCGACTACTGCACCGACGCCAAGTCCGCCGAGCGCATGGCCGCCTGGATGGCCGAGGCCTCCGCCTCCGGTGACGACAAGCGGGCCGCCCCCTGGGTGGATCAGGCCCGCAACGTCCTCAAGGGCGTGCTGCTCGCGGCTCAGCTCAACGGGGGCGGTGTCAACGACATGCGCCGCTGGCTGTCACTGGGCAAGGACGCGGTCGACCACGTGCGCGCCGTCCTGCTGGCGCACGACTATCAGGAGACGGCCGACGACTACGCCTCCCCGTGGCTGCGGCTGCACGAGGACGGCATCGGCTCCATCCAGTTCACCCTGAACGTCCTGGCCCGGGTCTACGCCGACGAAGAAGTGCGCGAGACCAGCTCTCAAACCGACTTCACCGTCGAGGAGCTGCTGGACCGCAACGGCACCGTCTGCCTGATCGCCTCCGAGGCCGACGCGGAGCGCTTCGCCCCGCTGCTGACCTCGCTGGTCGCCTCGGTCATCCACGGCGCCGAGACCCGCTACAACAGCACCGGCGTCCCGCTGGATCCGGCGCTGGGGGTGATGGTCGACGAGGCGGGCAACATGCTGCGCTACCCGCGGCTGCCGAACATCCTCACCACGGGGCGCGGCATGGGCATCAGTCTGCTGACCGTGTGGCACGACCTGTCCCAGCTGCGGGACCGGCTCGGGCAGCAGAAGGCCAACACGGTGCTGTCGGCCTCGGGGATGCGCATGCTGCTGCCCGGCTGCGGCGACCTGGAGACGCTGCGGTACTTCTCGGGGCTGTACGGCCGCACCGAGGTGCGGCGGGAGTCGACCACCCGGGGGCGCGGCGGGGACCACTCGACGCAGGTGTCGGTCGTGGAGACCGACCTGGCCCCCGTGCACGCGCTGCAGCAGCTCCCCGAGTTCACCGCGATCGCGCAGTACACCAACCTGCCGCCGGTCAAGGTGCGGATGCGGCTGACCTTCCGCGACAAGGACCTGAAAAAGCTCCTGGCCGCCCCCGGGCCGGCCGGGATCTCCCTGGAGAAGAACCCACCGATCGGCACGACCCCAATGGAGGCCGCTGATGTCTGAGTACACGCTGGAAGGTATGGAGGGCGGCTTGGAAGACCCGGGCTCGCTGTGGCCGGAGCTGCCGGAGCTGGAGGAGGAGTCCGCCGCCTACGGCTGGGTGTGGTCGGCCATGACGCCGGCCGAGCGCCGCGCCAAGATGCGGGAGCTGGCCGAGTGGGTTCAGTGGCTGCGCACCACCTTCGAGCTGCACAACCAGATCCCCCAGTGCTGGTACCGGCACCCTCCGGTGCGCGAGCATCTGACCGCGCTGTACGCGGGCTGGGTGCGCACCTACTGCCAGCCGGCGCCCGGCCGGGACCTGGCCGAGGCCGAGTGGCTGTCCACCCTGCTCGGTTTCCTGCCGCGCCTGCAGGTGGCCAGCTGCGCCAACGGCACCCACCACGAGGCGCCGCCGCGCCCGGCCGTCCGGCCTGAGGCGCAGGAGGAGTTCGAGGACTACCTGACCGTGTCCGAGTTCGGGACCGCCGACTCCGCGCATCCCGCGGAGGCGGAGGCGCTGCGGCAGGCCACCGACATTTAGCCGCCCGTCACCGCACCCATCGAGGAGAACGTGAATGACGGAGCAGACAGTGGCAGCCGTCCCGGAGCGCAACGACACCCTGCGGCTGGCGCTGAACAGCCTCCCGCACCCCATGCGCCGGCACAGTGGAGAACTGCGCCGGACCTATCAGGAGCTGCGCAGCACGTGGCTGCGTGCCGGTGCGGTGCCCGCGCCGCCCGCCCCCGCGGGGGCCGGGGCGTCCGACGGGCACGACGTGGCGGCTGCCCTGCGCGCCCTGGAGGGGCATTCCGCGGTCCTGGGCGCGACCGGCAACCCGCTCTGGGAGCAGTTGCAGGACACGCGCAAGGCCACCGCCAGGATGCGGCGTTCGGTCTGGGCCTTCACCGGCGACCGGGTCTGGCGCAAGCATGTCGTACCGAACGCGCACTGGAAGCGGCTGTGGACGGACATCGCCCAGCAGTCCACCGATGCCTACGCCCGTCTCGCCGGTGAGCTGGCCGGCCAGCTGGAGCGTGAGGGACGCAGGGAGACGGCCCCCGCCGTCGCCGCGCTGCGGGAACTGAGCCGGACCGCTGCCGAGCGCAGCGCCGAGCTGGGGAAGCTGTCCCGCACGAACCTGCCCACCCCCGAGGCATCCGCGGTGGACCGGGAGATTCGCGGGATGCGCCGCCCCGATCTGGGATACGGACTGGGCGAGGCGGGACGCGCGCAGGCCGCCTCGGCCTCCCGCGACGTCCGCCAGGGGCTCAAGATGTGGGCCGAACGGTCCACGCTGGGCCAGCGTCTCGGAAAGATGAAAACACCGGCGCTCGTCCGCATGAGGAAAGCGTGGGCGAACCTGCCCTCCGACAGCTTGCGAGAGGGCCCGCGGGATGCGGCGATACGGTTCGGCGAGCTCGTGCGGAGCGCTCACGCGGTCAGGGAGGAAATCCGCAAGGGCAGGATGGGCCGTTTCTCGGCGAAGGACGTCGCCACGCTGGACTCGGTGATCGACGCCGGGTTCCACCACATGAAGCGGCTCGCCGGCACCCCGCCGGCGGGGGTCGACACCAACGCCCGCGCCTATGTCTCCGTCGCAGAGGCACAGGACGGAAACCTGAGGCTGGCAGGCCGGCTCCTCGCCTGGCAGAAGAGCGCCATGGGCCAGGAGCTGCTCTCCAGCCGGAACGAGCACGTCAAGGCTCTGCGCGACGCCTGGCAGAACCTTCCGAACCCTCCCACCGAGAAGGACAGAAAACTGGGGACCTACGACCGGTGGGGGGCCGCGGAGAAGACGGCGGCGTTCGGCAGGGCCGCGCAGGCGCTCTTGAAGGCTCATGCCGAGGGTTCCTTCTCGGCGGCGGACAAGGCCAAGCTCCAGGCGGTGGCGGAGGGCGCGATGAGCCACGCCGCGCAGATGGCCAAGATTCCCGCGTCGCTCCTTCCGAACGACCCGGCGAAGAACCGGACCGCCGTGACCGAGCAGACCGCCCGGCAGGCGCAGGCCCGAGCGCAGGCACCGGTGCGGACGCAGCCGCAGCCCACGGCACGCAGGGCGTCCGTCAGAGCGTGACGGCGGTGCCGGATGCGGGCGCCCGCCCGCATCCGGCACCCGGTTCAACGCCGGGCAGCCACGCGGGGGCGGGCGGGCTGGTGGTATCCGATGGCGGTACGCGGGGGCTCCGCCGGCGGCTTCACCCGGGCCATGCGCTGCTGGACCGCTTGGAGTTCGGCCTGGCGCCGGCGGGGGGAGAGGGTGGAGCGGCGGCGTTCCTCGCCCAAGATGCCGACCGCGGTGTCCCGGTAGCCGTCGGCGGTTTCCCTGGCGGCCTGAGAGCTGTCGAAGAATGCCTGCGCCCCCGGCCTGCCCCGGTCCTGGAGCTCCTTGCCGCGGGCGTAGTCCTGGAGCGCCTTCTGGTCCGCGTTGCGGTAGCGGTGCAGGGTGCTCTCCAGCAGCTCTCCCAGTTCAACGTCGGTGCGGGCGGCCAGCGGCCCGGCGGCGCGGGCCCGGCGGCCCGCGCCCCAGCGCGGCCCCTGGGGCCGGTCGGGGAGGCCGACAGCGGCGTCGATGGCCCACTCCCAGTTCTGGCCGACCGCCCGGCCGGCCTCCGTGGTGGCCTGCCGAGCCGCTGCCTGGTGGGCCCAGTCGGTGGTCCTGGCGGCGATCCGGGCGGCCTTCGCCGCGGCCCGCAGCGACATCTCGCCGGTCAGGCCGCGCTCGCGCTCGGCCTCGATCACCTGCCCCGGCGTCTGCCTGCCGGCTGCGAGCCCGGGCGAGTCCACCGGCGTGCCGTCCGGCCGGAAGACCCTCACCCTCGCGCCCATCGCCGCGGCGCGGTTGGCGCTCTCGGCCAGCCGGTCCGGTGGGAGGGTGAAGGGGAGCCGCGCGGTGCGGCGGTCGCTCAGCTGTGCGTCGAGGGCGTTGAGCCGGCGTAGGGGCTCCGGTGTGGTCACCGCCGCGAACTCGATCCGGTAGCCGGCCTGCTGGAAGCGCATCATGTCCTGGGCCAGCGCCTGCGGATCGCGGGCGTCCGTGCGCAGGACGGTGTTGGCCCGCTGGTCGATGGCGTACTGGGCTGCCGCCAGGTGCCGGGCCTCCGGCCTGAGCCCGACCTCCTCGACCGCCTCGTAGGCGGGATGGGAAGGCGGGTACCCGCCGCCGAGCTCGACGACGGGGCCGCGGCGGGTCAGCTGCCTGGTGACGTCGGCGGTGAGCGCGCCGGTGCCGGTACCCTCGGCCCCGGCGACGACGACCGCGACCGGCTGGGCGGGCGGTTCGACCGGCGGCGGGGGGTATGAGGGCTGCGGCGGCAGCGCCCGGTCGACAGCTTGTCCCGTCCTCTCCAGGGACGGGCCCGGCCCGGTGGGCGCGTTGTACTCCCTGACGGCCGAGCGCACCTCGCCCTGCGCGAGGAGTCCCTGGACGCAGGTTTCGAGCGGGCGCAGGTTCCGGACGTTGGCCACATCATCCAGGTCGGATCTGCCTATGGCGGCCCCTTGCAGGTCTTCGTTCACTTCCTGCCAGCGCTGCCGTCTCCAGGCTTCCCTCTCCGGGCCGTCTTCGGGGACAGGGCCGGAGTGGGTCTCCGTCAAAGCCCGGAAGAAGTCCTCGTAGCCGGGGGCGGTGAAGTGGTCGGGGGTGAGGACCCCCAGGACCTCGGGCACCCTCTCCGGGCTCCGCCACAGCTGTGCCAGCAGATGGGTTTGGTCCTCGAGGGCGATGAAGTTCCTGGCCTGCCCGCTGTCTTCGCCTGCCACTATCGCTCCCCGTTCCCGCTGTCACCCGGCCGCACCGGCGCGACCTCTTCCGCCTCCGCCCGCACCTGCGCCAGCCGGTCCAGCTCGGCCGCGTGCCGCTCCAACGCGCCCACCAGAGCGGCCTGCCCGGCGTCCTCGGGATCGAGCGCGAGGTAACGGTCGTCCCTGGCCACCCACCAGCGGCCTTCGAACGAGACCGCCGCACCGTCCGGGGTCAGCGCCAGGGCCCTGCCGTCGGCCACGGCCTCGTGCAGGGGGCGCACCGTGGCGTAGTCGTCGACGATCTGGGCGCAGTAGGCACGCGCCGCCTCGACGGTGTCGTGGTTGTCGGGACGGATCGCCGTACGCCAGCCGCTGATACGGCGGCTGACGCCCAGCCAGCGCGCGTGTTCCCGCTCGTCCGCGCCGGCCGGGGAGCCCGCGTGCGCCATCCGGGCGGCACAGACCTCCTGGGCCCGGTCCATCGACGCCAGGAGGGTGTCGAAGGCACCCGCCGCCAGCTCGTCCCAGGCACCCGGCCGGATCTCGTCGAGTAGTGAGTCAGATATCGCAGTCACGCCACTCCTCCGTGCTGAGCCGGTGTTGGTTCCGGCGGCCTCAGCCTAGTGATCCGCGCCGGTGCCGGATCGGTGAACCGACCGCTGTACAGCGGCAGTTCGGCTCCGACTTCGTCACAACAACCCGTCCGGCGCTCGGTCCGGCGCCCCGTCCTGCCATGGGCGCGGCGTGGGCGGGGCGTGGGCGGCGGGGCGGCGGCTCGGCATCGGCAGCACGGGGGGCCGCACCGGCATCCCGGCCGGGCCGCCGCGGTGTCATCTCGCACGGCTCGGTCCGTCGCGGCGTGGGGGATCCGGGCGCTGCTGCGGTGTCGCGGGCGGAGCGGGGCGCTGCTGCGGCGGACGGGGCTGCTGCGCCCGGGCGGCCTGTTCGGCGGCGCGCCTGTCATCGGGAAGGGTGGCGCGCACGCTCGCCTCGTGCCGGAGCGCGGCGGCCGTCTCCCGGAGCTGCCGGGAGCGGTCGCGCATGCGCCCGGCCTCTGCCGCGGCGGCCCGCGCGTCCTCGCCCGCAGTCGTCCGCGCCCGGGCGAGAGCGGCGTCGAAGGCGCCTCCCGCTTGCTGCCAGTCGTCGAGGAACTGTTCGTGGCGGGCGGGTTCCCCGGCCGTGACGGCAGCCTGGTCGCGGTGCCGTTCGGTCCGGGCGAGGTCCTCGGCGAGGCGGGCCGCCTGCTCCTCCAGGCGGCGCAGGTGCTCCTCGAGAGCGCGTCGTTCAGCTCCGCGCACCGCGGGCAGGCCCATGCGCTGCGTCGCCGCCAGCCGGGCGGCCGTCTCCTGGCGGTGGGCGGTGTTCTCCGCGGCCTGTGTGCGGGTGGCTGCGGCCTGCCGTCGGGCGTCGCGCCATCGGGTGATGGCCTCGACGCGGGCCGCCTGGGCCGAGACACGCTGCTCGATCCGGCCGCCGGGTACCGCCTCGGCGGCCAGCCGCTGAGCCCGTGTCTGCTGCTCGTCGGCGCTGCTGTCGGCGGCCCCGGCGGCATCGATGGCCCGCCGGTGCGCCTCGCGCAACTGGGTGTCGGTGAGCCGCCCGTGGGGCCGCTCCTGCCAGGGGGGCACGGTGGGGGGCGCGGCGGGGTCCGCGGCGGGCTGTTCGGTCTCCGGGGTGCCTCGCAGGATGCGGCGGGCCAGCTCCCGGCGGGCGTCGGAACCCCGGCGGACGCGCGCGCGGTCCTCGAGCAGACCGGGCGCGAGCTCGGTGAGGGTCTCCCGCGCCTCGGCGATCAGCCGCTCCTGGGCGGCGGCCTTCTCCTGTGCCCGGGATGCCTGTTCGGCCAGCTGACGGGCACGCTCCTGGCGCGCGGGGGTGTCCGCGTCGCGCAGCGCCTGGCCGCGGTTGCCGGCGTCGAGTGCCTCCTGCCGGGCGGCGTCCCGCGCCGTCTCCGCACGGTGGAGCACGGCGAGGGCCTCTTCCACCCGCTGCACCCGGTCGGCACCGTGCCGTCCGCGGTGGTCTGCCCGGCGCAGCGCGTCGTCGTCCGTCCCGCCCGACTGCTGCGACGGGACCGCGGTGGCCGAACCGGCCCGGCAGTCGGCGATCGCGGCAGCCGCGGCGTCGTAGTCGGCGGCGACCACGGGGTCGGCCGGACGCTGCCCCAGGGCCACCTCCTCGTGGCCGAACTCCCACAGTTCGCGGTAGGCCAGAGCTGCGGAAGCGGCCCGGTCCCACCGTCCCCGGGCCTCGTCACCGGCGCTCGGGCGCGGGCCGATCGCCTCGAGCCACGCCGGGGGCCGGGCGGCCAGTTCCTCGACCCCGGGAGCGGTGGCGAGCGGCAGCTGCGCGGCGCGCCACACACCGCGCAAGGCGGCGTCCATGCCCTCGGCGGAGGGGGCGGGTCCGGTGGGTGCGGGGCCGTCGTGTCCGGCCAGGTCGCGGTAGACAGCCGCCGCGGTGAGCCGCTCCTGCCACGCCTGCGCCTCCTGCGCGTCCGCGGGGCGGGGGCCGTATGCGGCGGCCCATCCCCGCTCGGCTTCGGCATCCGTCTGGGCGGCTTCGCCTAGCTGAACGGCACGCTCTCGTGCGGCCGCGGCCAGGTCCCGGGCGACCCGCACGGTCTGCGCATCGTCGCCCGGCACCGCCTCGGGCGGCAGCAGTCCGAGCGCCGAGAGCGGGTCGCCGCTGACCGCCGGAACGGGGGCGAGCAGCTGCGGGGCCGTGGCCGGTCGGGGCGCGTCCTGTGCGCGCCGGAAGGCGTGCGGGGTCCCCTCGTCCGGGTCGACGGCGCGGGCGTTGCGGGCGTGCACGACGGCGGCGATGTCCCGCACCGGCCTGCCGTCGCCGTCGAGGAAGCCCCGCTGGTGCCACGTCGTCTCCAGCAGCCGGTCGGTGTCGATCCCGTCCTCGGCGAACCGTCCCAGTTGGGCGCGCAGCGCGGGCCAGGCGGGGGCGGAGAGCAGTTGCTCCGCGGCGGGCTCTCCGAGCAGTTCGGTGACGGCGCTGCGTGCCCGGTCGTCGGCGATCCGGTCGAGCACGAAGGCCAGCCTGGCCGTGTGCGTACGCACCGAACGGGCCGCTTCCTGGCTGCGGCGGGCGGTCATGGTGGCGGACTGCTGGGTGCCGTCGCGGCGCAGCGTGGACTGCCACACCTGGCGGGCCGTGAGCCGCGGGCCGGGCCGGCCGGTCTCCGGGTCGGCGGGCTCGGAGGTGACCAGATAGGCGTGGTTGGCCAGACGTCCCCGGGTGAGTGCGGGATAGGCGCCGTTGCGGTCCATGGAGCTGTCGAAGAGGGCGTGTCCCGTGTCGACCGTGAGCCCTTGTGCACGGTCCTTGGTGACCGCGTAGCCGAGCTCCACCGCTTCGGAAACATAGCTGCCGGGCAGGGTGACGCGGCGGCCGGTGCGGTCGTGGACGGCGGTGAGACCGCCACCGTCCTCGACGGCTTCCACCGTCCAGGTGTCACCGTTGCGCACCCACTGGCGGCCGTCGTGAGTGCGCAACCGGCGGTCGTTGGCACGGGTGACGACCCGGTCCCCGGCGCCTGCCCGGTTGCCGTCGCTCAGGGCGGTCTCGGCAGCGGTGTCGACCTCGCCACGGGCCGCCAGGTCGCTGCGCGCACGCTCGTTCAGCTGCGCAACGAGTGCGTTGCTGGAGGCGATCATGACGGACTTCAGTCCGTCGCCGACGTCCTGCCGCCAAGCGGTGTAGACGGCGTCGAGCATGGTTTCGGCACCGCCGTGCGCGATGCGGCCGCGCTGCGCATAGGCGTCGAAGGAGGCGTCCGCGTCACCGCGCGAGAGCGCCGTCGCGGCGTCGACCTCCCAGCGGCGGATGGTCTTGTCAGCGTCGCGGAAGCGGCGCACCTCCGACAGGTACTGCGCACCCGCGTCGGCCTCGACGAGGGCGAGCGCGCCGCCCACGCCGGGGGAACCGAGCTGGCGAGGGTCCCCCACCAGCAGCAGCCGTCCGCCCACCGCTTCGACCTGTTCGGCCAGCGCGTGCAGGTCGGGTGTGGAGGCCTGGCCGGCCTCGTCAACGATGACGATCTGCCCGGGCTGCAGCGACCACTGGGCTCCGCCGTGCCGCTCGCTCATGTAGCGCCAGCGGGCGATGTTCTCCGCCCGGATGCCGGCTTCCTCGCCCAGGTTGTCGGCCTGCACCTGGCCGCCCGCCAGTCCCAGTACGGGAAGATCGTGGGCGTCCGCGGCCTCGCGCACCAGCCGCATGATGGTGGTCTTCCCGGTGCCCGCGGGGCCGATGACCGCGCTCACGCGCACATCGGAACCCAGCAGGTTCCGTACGACCTGCCGCTGCTCCGCGCTGGGCCGGAATCCGCGCTCCTCGTCTCCGGCTGTGAGGGCGTCATCGACCTGTCCGGGGGTCAGACTGCGCACCGGGGCAGGTCGGGTCGCGGCCTCCACCAGGTCCCGTTCGGCGGCCAGGAGACTGTGCGAGGTGAAGACCTGACCGGTGGCGACCGGCTCGAAGACGGAGCCGCCGTCCGCCCGGCGGAAGCGCTCCGGAAGCGCCACCGCGTCGGGGGCGTCCAGGCGCGCACACAGGTCCGGGTCGAGCAGTGCGTCGGTGGCTCGTTCCACTGTCCGCGTGAACGCTTCGTCGTCCAGCCGCACGTGCCAGCCCGTCTCCACGAGCTGTCGGCAGATCTCGGCGGCCGCGTTGGATCGGGTCCACTGGGCGCGCTGTCCTTCCAGGATGCGCAGCGCTCTTCCGGGTATCCCGGTCAGCGGAACGTCGGGCTCGGGAGCGGTCTCGGTCTGCTCCCGGGAGACCTCGGCCGCATGCCGCAGGAGGTCCTCGGGGTGCGGGATTCCCAGCTCCCGGGCCTGCGCGATCCACCTGCCGCGCTCCTCCTCGACGGTGCTGGGCTGCTTGTCCGGACGGGCGCTGAGCGTGGCGGCCTGAGCCAGCTTGTACTCCTCCGCGCGGGTCGGCTCACGCCCCTCCCGGGCCACGAAGTCACGGGTCATCGAGGCCAGCTCGGTCTCGGTGCTGCGACGTCGCTGCGAGAAGTCCCGGACGGCCTTCTCGCCCACTCCGAGGAACTCCCGCACCGGGCGCCGCGCGGGCCGTAGTGAACTCTGCCGGACGTCGGCGAGAACCCCGAACTCCGCCGCCATTCCTCGTTCCACCTCGGCGGTGTACAGCTCGGAGAACTCCACCAGTCGGGCATGCAGCGGCCGTGCGTCCAGGGCCAGCCAGCGGCCGTCCTCGGTGCGTACTTTCGAGCTGATCTCCAGGTGCCGGTGGAAGTCCGGGTCGCCGGCGCGGGAGCTGCGGTGGGTGAAGACCGCACCGATGAAGCCCCGTCCGGGGACCTGGATCTGGGACGCCGCTGTCGGTCCCACTCGGGTCCAGCACACCTCGTCCTCGAGGCGTGCGAAGACTTTCTCGAATGCCGAGCGCTCCACAGCCTGGAGCCGTGTGCGCTGCTCGTCGTCGGCCGTGGCCCACAGCAACGAGAAGCTCTTGACGGGTGAGAGGACCATCTCCCAGCCGGCCCGCGCGGTGCGGTTTCCTTCCTTGTCGGCCTTGGCCTGGAGTTGCTGCCGACGTGCCTCGCTCGCCTTCGGTTCGGCTTCCAGATACTTCGCGAACAGTTCGTCAGCGGGCGTGTAGCGCGGCCACGCACGACCCATTCGCTTGCCGCCGACCGGGTCGACGGCGTCCTTGAAGACCGCGTCGGCGTCCTCCTGGGTGACCGCCCCCGACAGTCCGATCGCTGCGGCCTCGGCACCGATCCACTCACCGGGAGTGTCTCCGCCCTCGGCCCACTGGGCCGTCAGCTGCTTGTTCCCGGCCTCCACATCGTCGCCGGAGACGGTGCGCATCAGGTAGTCGATTCCGGAGCCCGCCGATATCGGGTGCAGCGTGATCACCGACGCCCCCCGGAGCGTGCCACGTGCGCGTTCCGCGGCGGCTCGGAAGGGACAATCAGGCTGGGCATGAATGCAGTTCACAGCACTCGGCGACGAATAGCAAGAGGTGTGACTGATAATCAGGTGCCGTTGGTCTGTGGCTTCTCGGCTCCGTGAGGATGTCGAGAAGCCACAGACCAACGGCACCTTCCCTTTCTGTGACAGTGATGGGACATCAGAGGCTCTTGTGACGGACGAGGTGGTCCGGAAGCATCTGCGGACATGACGTCACGACACAACGAACGCCTCCAGGAACGGCGCCAAGCCCTGCGCGAGCAGCACAAGCGCGAGTTGGAGGAGGCCAAGCGGCGCCAGGCCGCCCAGCTCACCTCGATCACCGCCTACGACCAGCGCATGGCCAAGCTGGAGGACGCCCGCCGCGAGGTGGCCACCGCCGTCGCCGAGGCCGTCACCGCATTCGGCGGCCGGCGCGACGCCGCCGCCGCCCTCGGACTGACCGCGGCCGAGGTACGGGAGTACCTGGCGACGCACGAGGAGTACGCCGCCCCTTCCCGGGCGGCCGACCGGGCGGCTGACGGGCGTGCGTCGACAGCCGAAGAGCCCGCGGTGGCGGAGCAGCCGGTGGTTGAGCGGTGGTCGTCGGCAGAGCAGTCTGCCGACCAGCACGCGCCGCGTGCGGCAGAAGATACGGGCAGCCCGGCTGCGGCCGGAGTGCCCGCGCCGGCGGCGAACCCTGTCTGACCGCGTCCGGTTCGTAGGCCTCAGCCCTCACACGCGAAAGGCCCTGGGGCCGCCGGAATACCGGCGGCCCCAGGGCCGATCTTGTTGCGGTTCGGCGCCGCGCCTACCGGCCCAGCGCCTCGTCGCCGCGCTGGTCCGCGGCTTCGGCGATCTCCTCGACGTCCTGGGACGCCTCGTTCGCGCTGTCCTGCGACTGCGAGTATTCCTTCGGGTCAGCCATGACCTGCTCCTTCGACGGTGCCGGGCGGTGCCTCCGTCGTGAGGGAGGGGGTCCGTGGTGGGCCCTGCCCGACGCAGCCGATCAGCCCCGGGGGCGGGGTGGGGGCAAACGCGTCTTTGGTTTGCGGCCACCCCGCCCCCGGGGCAGGCTGCAAGCGGCGGACAGGGACCTCCACGGACCCCCCTCACGGCGGAGGCACCGCCCGGCTGTCGAAGAGAGCTGAGGCCTGCACAAGCCGAACTCGAGAAAGACGGCAGGCGATTCAGTAAGCGAATGCGGAGAAGAATCCGCCGGGACCGCAACGGCTGAGCACGAGTCGGAGAACGGGGGAAGCACCGCGGCGGGATCGGCGCGGTGAACGGTTCACCTGCACGCGCCCAGTCGTGGAGCCGACATGTTCCCGGGGAAGGACCGGACCGCGGTCACGGGGAGTGCAAAAGCCTGGCCTGCCCAACACTTCGACGCTGTACCGGCGGACATCGCGGACGGCGCTTGTGAGAGATCGCCGACCAGCCAGAGACCGCGGATCTCCGAACACGAAAAGGCCCCGGCATCGCCGCGATGGCGGTGCCGGGGCCGACTCGTCAGAGGCGAGTCACAGTCGCCTCACCCTCCGGAGGAGTCGTCGCTGTCCGATCCGGAGAGAGGAACGTCCTCAGCCGTGAAGTTTCCGGCGTCTTGGGCGTCCTCGGGGGCGGTCGTCTTGCCGCTCCAGATGTCCTCGGTGGGGTGCTGCACAGTGTGCTCCTTCGACGGTGCCGGGCGGTGCCTCCGTCGTGAGGGAGGGGGTCCGTGGTGGGCCCTGCCCGACGCAGCCGATCAGCCCCGGGGGGCGGGGTGGGGGCAAACGCGTCTTTGGTTTGCGGCCACCCCGCCCCCCGGGGCAGGCTGCAAGCGGCGGACAGGGACCTCCACGAACCCCCCGTCGACGCCGGAACCGGCTTGCGTGGACGAGCAGCAGAACGTGCGGGACCTGCCGCATCCAAGCGGTCGTACACGGTGGTCCCCGGTACCGGTGGTACCGGGGACCACCAGCTCTGCCGGGTCAGTCATCCCCATCCGAACCGGTCTCGTCCTGAGGCTGGGGAGGCTCGGGCTGAGGGGGCGCGGGCCGGGGCTCGTGACCGCCGGCGTCCGTCCAGATGCCGCCCTGTTTCGTCATGGTGCGCTCCTTCTCGACAAGGCCGGGCGGTAGCTCCGCGTTGAGGTAGGGACCCGTGGTGGGCCCTGCCCGGCGTGGCCGATCAGCCCCGGGCGCGGGGCGGGAGCAAACACGCTTCTGGTTTGCGACCGCCCCCGCCTCGGGGCAGGCTGCGCACGGCGGGCAGGACCCACTACGGACTCACCACGTGGGCTCGTGCGCACGGAGGTGCGGGAGGCGAGCCGGAAACAGCGGGAGCCGGTGTGCCGGGGCCAGCACCGCGGCCGGCTGTGAAGACGTCGCGCCGCAAGCGGCGGGACGGAACAACGCACGCACGCGTGCAGCGGCAGCAGGACGGCGCGAATGTGCTCTGCCGATACGTCGCCGGGTGTGTGCCCGGTCGGCGACGGGGGGGACATCGCGCCGAGCGGGCGGCGGTATCTGTCCGACCCTGCGCAGAGGACAGTTCCTGGGCCTAGGTGTTGGGTCCCGGCTCGCAGAGCTCCCGCGCGCAGAAGTGCTGCGCGGCCATGCCGGGGAACACCGCCCACCGGAAAGCGGCCCGGTGCCCCATGGCACCCGGGCCGAACGGACCGATCCGGTCAGCCGGTCGGCCACTGCCCACCGGAGTGAGCAGCGGCCGACCGGTCACCCGGTGGGCTCCTTCGCCAGGAGCTCTGTCTGCGGACGGTCTTCCCGGATCCTCGGGGTGAGCGATCGGACCTCCTTGCGGAGCACCGTGCTCTGGGTCACCAGGAGGTACAGGACCGCGGCCACGATCAGCGGCACGGTCAGTCCGAAGCGGTCCACGATCAGCCCTGCGGCGAGCCCGCCGAGAGCGCCGCCTGTCTTGGACGCCGCACCGCCGACGGACCTGACCCGGCTCCGGAACTTCTCCGGGGGCCACTGGTAGAGGATCCGCCCCACCACCGAGTAGGGGAACGCCCCGGCGAAACCGGCGGCGATCCAGGACACCATCACCAGCCACGTCGGTGCCCCCAGGGCCAGCACCAGCGGCTGAGGCACGATCAGCAGATAGCCGACGGCCATGATCACCGAAGGCCGCACCCGCTCGATGACCGGCACGGCAACCAGACTTCCCGCGAAGCCCGCGAGCGCCGCCGCGCTGACGAGCGCCCCGATCGCTCCCGGTCCTGCGTGGGTCTCCCTGGCCCACAGGGGCAGGAACACACCGCTCATCGGCGCGACGAGGAACTCCATGGAGCCCAGCATCACGTGCAGCCTGACCAACAGGCCGTCCCTGCGGAAGTAGCTGACTCCTTCACGGAGGCTCCGCCAGTACCCGAGCTTGCTCTCACCCGGTCCCGCCTGGGCGTGGTCCGGCTCCATGCCGTGCGGCAACGCCACACCGACGATCAACGCGTTCGCCGCGAACAACGCGGTCACCACCAACAGGCCGATCACCGGCACCGGCGCCAGCAGCGCACCGAGGGAAGGTCCGAACACCTGGCCCGCCGTCGACATCGCCGTCCCCAGGCTGATACCGCGGCCCTCGGCGACGCCGACGTACCGCGCCGCCGCGGGAGCCAGTCCGGCCATCGCCACCAGGGCCGCTCCGCTCGCAGCGCCCGACGACGCCAGGAGCGCCAGCAGCACCGGGAAGGGCAGCGAGTCCATGCTCACGAGCACGGCGATCGTCGCGATGCAGCCCGTCTGTACCGCGGCACCGATCCACGTCGACCTGCGCAGTCCCACCCGGTCCACCACCGGACCGGCCAGGAACCGTGCCACGACGGCCGGTGCGACCTCGGCGAAGACGACCAGCCCCGCGTGGCTCGTGCTGCCGGTCGTGGAGAACACGAACCACGGCATCGTCAGAGTCAGGACCCAGTAGCCCATGACCCCGGTGAACGTCGAGGTCAGCACCCACGTCAGCGGGCCGAAGTGCCTCGACAGCGACCACCTCAGGGCCAGACTGTCGTAACTTGCCATGCCCATGACACCTCCAATTCCAGAGGAGGCTCGGACCCGACAGCGGGCTCCGATGCCTCGCCGGGAACGTCCCGGCAGGGGTGCCAGGGGCAGGTGGTGGAGGTACCGGGGCGCAGCGCAGCAAGGCCCGGTGCCTCCACCACCTGTCAAGCTCCGATGCCGGGTCGTTCTCGGCGGGGTGTCGGGGCCTCCCGCGCCCCGGGCCTGCAGGGGGAACAGGCATGCGTGGCTCCACAGGAGCCGGACTGACGACGGGGGCTCAGAAGCTTCTGGGCGGCCGCGGACCGCGGAGGAGATGACCGGACTGCCGGCCCCGGCCGGACTGTCGGTCTCGGCCCCCACGGGACACTCACGAACAGCAGCCCGCACAGCTCACGGCCGAAGAGGACACTCCTCTGCCCGGCCGGACAACCTCACACCCGAGCACGCCCCCACGCGCACCATCCCCCCGTCCCCGGCCCACACCGTCACCGCCGCCACGACACCCACTCACCGCGGCAGGAACAGCACCGTCGCCCCGCACACAACCGTCCCCGCCCGCCAACACCCCCGAGCCGTCACCGCCAACACCCCCGAACCGGCACCGGCGCCACAGCCGCCAGCCGACATCCCCGAACCACCGCGCCGACGGGCACGACACATGCCGCCGCGTCCCTCGACGTGACCCTCGCCCCGCACGCACTCCACGGAATCCGCCGTCGGAACAGTCGGCCACACGACGAGCACCGGCCTCGCGCCTCTCCGCGGCCGACACACCGATCCGGCACGAGACGCCACGGCACCCCGGACAACGACACGCATCGACCGCCGCGCGACCGCCGGGCCGAACAGCCCTCGCCATGCCCCGACCACTGCTTCCAGCACTCACCTGAGCCGTCTGCGACATGCCGTAGGAAGCCACCGACCCGCACCACGCATTCGCACGGTCCCAGGCCGGCTCCCGATCGAACAGCCGGCCCGGAACAACACGCGAGAAGGCCCCGGTCTCCCACCGGAGTGGGAGACCGGGGCCTTCCGACACCGTGACGCGCGCGGCGCCCCGGGGCCCTAGACGGCCTCGTCCTCGTACAGGTCGGCGAACTCCACCCGCCTCACGTCAGCGATCTCCAGCGGCTGCCGCAGGAGGCGGCGCAGCCAGGCGAACGGCCTCGACTTCTTGAGGTGCCCCGCGCCGATCTCGATCGAGACCCACCGGTACTCCACGTCCCGCATGGCCTTGCCCTCCGGGGCGTAGAGGGCCTGGGCGGCCTCCAGCTGCCCGGCGGGGACCTCGACGATCCAGGAGTCCGAGCGCTGCTCCCACGGCCGCCGCCCCTGCCGGGGGACCTCCACCTGCAGGACGACCGTTCCCTTGCCCTCGTCCGGGACTCCCGCGGACGCGACCCTGACCACCAGACCCTCGATTGCGAGGGAGTAGCACTCCGAGAACAACATGACAGCTCCTCTGCTGTAGACAGCCGGGGAGCGCCCGTGCGGGCCGCCCTGGGCGCTCTGCCCTTCCCGGCACGATGCCGTCCGCGCCGCGACGGGATCGGGGGGCAACCGCTGCGGAGCGGTGGTTGCCCCCCGGTTCTGGCGTGGCGCAGGCTCGCGGGGCGGGAAGGGCGGACCGCCCAGGGCACTCCGGGCAGGTACCTGCGAAGGCCGCGCAGGAGAAGGGCGAACCGGCGGCGAGGAGCGGTTCCCGCGGTCTGGTCGCGACCTGGATGCTGGGCGCCTGGACGGGCTTGGACGGCGCGGAAAGGCCGGACCGGCGACGGCGCGGTGGCGCCACCATGGGCCGGGGGTGGCCACGCCGCGTGCCGGGCACTCGCCGAGCCCCGCGATGCGACGATCCGGGAAGCACGAGAAGGGGGCTGTGTCCGCCGGCTCCCCGGCGGACACAACCCCCCTTCTCCTCCACGGATTCCGGCCACCCGCCGGAGCGTCGAGCGGGCGCCGGGCCCCGGCTGCTCAGCCGCACCTGGTCGTGCGGCTGAGCAGCGACCGGGACAGATCAGTCGCAGTCGTGGTGGAAGATGAAGATGCCGCCGGAACCACTGCTGTGCTTCCCGGGCTTCGGCTTCCCACCCCGCTTGAAGATGGACTTCCCGCCGTGCTTGGACGGGGAGAATGCCGCGGTCTGCACCGTCGTGGTCCCGAGGCTGTTGTCGCTGCAGCTGTCGTTGTCGGCCTGGCACCGTGCGACCAGGAAGACGATGCCGAGTACCAGCACGAGGGTCACGGCCACCGTCACGATCAGACTTCGGCTCCTGCCCATGTTGCCTCCTCCGTGGAAAGGGACCCCGCCGCTGTCCGCGGCGTGTGGTGATCCCCTCTCCGACGTGTGCCGACCGCGCTGCGGTGGGGTGGGAAGCAACCGGTGGAGGAACGAGACCGGTTGCTTCCCACCCCGGCGGAGTGCAGGCTCAAAGCGGCGGACAGGGGATCATCACCAGGCGCGCTCAGCGGCGAAGCGGCGGTGAACAGCAGGTAGCACCGACGACGGCCCCACGCACCGGGCAACCGGTCGCCGCGAAGGAGGCCCTGGCATCCGCCGCGCCGACAGCGCCGGGGCCTGCTCTCAGCGGGCGGGCCCGGCGAGTTTCGGCAGGGTCGCGGTACCCGTGGCGAGCAGCCCGCGCCATGGACACCGGACGAGGCCCGGTGCCCGCCGCAGAGCGGCGGGCACCGGGCCTCACAGCGGCCGGGTCAGCTCTCGCTCCCGTTGCACTTGAGGCACCGCCCGAGGACGTACACGCAGCTGCCGCCCTCCTTGCTCGGGCACGCGTTGCTCAGGGTCGCCAGCGCCTGCACGACCTTCCGGGTGAGGTTCTTCATGTCCTCGGTCCTCTCCGCCGGAGAGGGGAGGCCGCTTGTTGCGGTCCGTGGTGGCCCCTGCCCGACGCAGCCGATCAGCGCCGGGGGCGGGGTGGGGGCAAACGCGCTCTTCGTTTGCGGCCGCCCCGCCCCCGGCGCAGGCTGCAAGCGGCGGACAGGGGCCACCACGGACCGCACGGCGGCCGATGGTCGCCGGCCCGAGCGGGGCAGGCGGGAGCCGGAAGGGACTCGCAAAAACGAGGGGCGGCGCGGCGAAGCCCCGGTGCCGCAGCGATCGGCAGCACCGGGACCGACTGCCCGGCCGGGCCGGGGTTCAGCGCTCGCCCTGGCCGGATCCGCCGCCGGGACGCGGGGGCCGGGTCAGACGGGGAAGGTCGTCGGACTGACGGCCGCCGGTGTCCTTGGCGTCCTGCTCCTTCATGGGGTATTCCTCCTCCGGTCATGCCGGACGGTGGCCTCCGTCCAGGAGGCGGGCCGTGTTCGGTCCTGCCCGGCGCAGCCGACCAGCGGCAGGAGTGGGGTGGGGGCAAACACGCTGTCCGTTTGCGGCCACCCCACTCCTGCCGCAGGCTGCACGCGGCGGGCTGGGCCGGACACGATCCCTGCGGACGGCTGCCAGCCGGCGCCGGGGGGAGGGCGAGCCGGAGGAGCTCCTCGGGGAGCCGACGGTCGACGTGTGGCGCAGTGGCTTGCCCGGTGCGGACAGCCGGGGAGCGCAGCCGCGCAGGCGGCCCACCCCACCGAACTCGCCCCTCCGGCACAGCGGGACGTGATCTTCCGGTGGATCAGCAACTCGGGCAGGGCTCGGTCCTGTTCCCCTCACCGGTGATGACGATGATGACGCCCCGGCCCATGCAGGTGCGGCAGGTTTCGGCCATGACGTGCTCCTTCTCGACAGTGCCGGGCGGTGCCTCCGTCGTGAGGGAGGGGGTCCGTGGTGGGCCCTGCCCGACGCAGCCGATCGGCCCGTGGGTGGAGTGGCCGCAGACATGCTCTTCGTCGGCCGCCACTCCCCCACGGGCACGCTGCGTGCGGCGGGCAGGAACCGCCACGGGCCCCCCTGTGACGGCCGGTATCGCCCGCCGGTCGCCGAGAAGGAACCGGCTCGCCGGGTGCTTCCGGCTCCCTGTGAGGGGCCGGAAGCACCCGGGTCAGTCACCCGTCACCGCGCGCCGGCCCACCCGGCTTCGGCAGGAGCGTCGAAGTGGCGCTCCTGACGCTCCAGATTCGCCACGAAGGCGGCGGTCCGTGCCGCGTCCTGCGCCACCAGGTTCCCCGTGCGGTGATACCCGCGACGGTAGAGCCCGGTCTCCGGCACCGGAGCGACGAACGCGCCGCAGGACAGTGCTTTCACCGCGAACGTGCCGTCCTCCGGCCCGTAGGCCACGGGCCGGACACGACGAAGGGCGGCCCCTCAGCCGAGGGACCGCCCTTGCGGAGCGGGAGGGAGCGGCGGGCGGCCGCCCCTCCCGGGGCCGACTACTTCACCAGGCCCTGCAGGAACTTCGGCGTGGCCACCGGCTTCTCAGCCTTCCGGCGGACGACGACCTCGCTGAGCACCAGCTGGTCGCTGCCGTAGGTCCCGTTGGGCCTCTTGGCCCCGTGCTTGTACTCGAGGCTGAGAGCGCTCACGAAGTCGCCCTTCCCCAGCGACGTGATGACGTCGATCCACCCGCGGTTCGTGGTGACGAAGGAGACGTAGTCGTCCTCACGCCGGGTGTTCTCGTTCTGGTTCGTCACGCGGACGGTGAGTGTCGCCCAGTCGCCCTTCTGGTTCACGAAGGTCCTCGCCACGTGTCCGGTCGCCGTGGCGAAGTAGGGAAGCTTCTTGGCCAGGACCTGCAGTGCCTGCTCGACGGTGATCTCTTCCACGGTTCCTCCTGTGCGGTGGCCGGGAGGAATGGCCGCTGCTGCGACCCGGGGCTCTGTGGTCCCCTTCCCGGTGATCGGCCGACAGCGCCGCGTCGGGGCGGGGGGGGGGGGGGGGGGGGGGGGGGGGGGGGGGGGGGGGGGGGGGGGGGGGGGGGGGGGGGGGGGGGGGGGGCGGGGGGGGGGGGGGGG
>NZ_JBIAGB010000039.1:4842-38852 GCF_042869575.1 Streptomyces sp. NPDC006925 | reverse complement strand
GCCCCGCCGCGCGGGGTGGCGCCCCCCCACGCGGGTTTTGTTTCGCCGGGGGGCCGCTAATTGGCCGCTTCCCGGGGGGGGGGGGGGGGGGCGGGCCCCCCCCCCCCCCCGGGGGGAGGCGGGCGCGGTGGCGCCTCCCGGTGGCAGGCCGGGGGAGGGCGGGGGAGTGGGCAATGCGGGCTCGCACTTCGTCGGTGGGTGGCGGCTGCCGGCGCGCGGGTGCGCGTCGTCGGGTCGGCTCACGCGCGGGTGCGCGCCAGCGGGTTGGTCTGTGTGGAGTTGCGGACGGTGAAGACGACCGAGCCGGGGCGGTAGCGGTCGTCGGAGGTCTCCACGGGGCGGCCGTCGGCCGTCGTGGTGGTGCGGCGCACCCGCAGCAGCGGGCTGCCCCGGCGCACGCCGAGGTGCTCGGCGTCGGCGGTCCCGGCGGCGACGGCGTCGATGTGGTGCTCGCCGTGCGCGAAGACGAGCCCGCTGTCGTCGTGGAGCCGCTGGGTGACCGACTCGCAGTCGGCCGGCAGCGCGTCGACGGCGGTGCCGATCCACTCCGCGTAGACGGTGCGCTCCAGCAGCACGGGCTCCCCGTCCAGGGTGCGGACCCGGAGCACGCGCAGCACCGGAGCGCCGTGCGGCACCTGGAGCAGTCCCGCCTCCTCGGGGCGTGCGGTGTCCCAGTCCGAGGTCACCACCAGTCCGCCCGCGGTCCGGCCGCCGGCGCGTGCCCACTGGGCGAAGCTGCGCAGCTCGGTGAAGGTCTGGCTGGGCGTGGTGGACAGCACCACGCGGCGGGCGCCCTGCCGGGAGCCGATCAGGCCCTCGGCGAGCAGCGCGGAGACGGCTTGCCGGACGGTGCCGCGGGAGGCGCCGTGCGCGGTGGCGAGTTCCGCCTCCGAGGGGAGGGTCGCGCCGACCGGGTAGTGCCCGTCGGCGATGGCGCGGCGCAGTTCGTCGGCGATCCGCTCGTGCCGTGCGCCGCCGCGCTGCGACGGCGTGCGACCGGTGGTCCTGCGGCGGCCACCGCGGGCGGACTCGGACATGGGGCGACTCCCTCGACGTGCTGCGCTCACTGGCTGCGCGGGCTCCGCCAGATCATGCCATCTGTGCGCAGCAGTGCGCACATCAAGTGGGCGGGGGCAGATGCGTATAACCGCAGTTCGCAGCGCTAAACCTGTTCGCAAATAACGCTTTGAGCTGGGCATTTGATGGGTGGCTCGGGTTGGCGCCGCGGGGTGCGTACTGCTAGCTTGCCCACGCTCAATGAATCGAGCTTGTCCATACAGGTGACGGGCACGAACCCCAGGAGTGGAAACGTGAAGGCAGACCATCTCAGCCGTAGGAGCCGCCTGTTGACCGCCGCGGCAGCGGTCGTCACTCTCTCCGCCGCGGCAACCGGCTGCGGCTCGGCACCGGCTCAGGGCTCGGACAGCGAGGCGAGCAAGGCCCGCTCGGCCGCGGACCTGGGCGGCATGGACAAGCTGGTGGCGGCGGCGAAGAAGGAGGGCAAGCTGAACGTCTACGCCCTCGCGCCGACCTGGTCCAACTACGGCCAGATGATCAAGACCTTCGAGAAGAAGTACGGCATCGAGGTCCACAACGAGGACCCGGGCGGCAGCAGCCAGGGCGCGCTGAACGCCGCGGCCAAGCGCAAGGGCCAGGACCGCGCCGTCGACGCACTCGACCTGGGCACCGCGTTCATGCAGCAGGCCAAGACCAAGAAGCTGCTGGCCCCGTACAAGGTCAAGGGCTGGGACGCGATCCCCGACTCGCAGAAGCAGTCCGACGGCTCCTTCATGAACAACTACGGCGGCTACATCTCCCTCGGCTGCGACGCCAAGGCCGTCAAGAAGTGCCCCAAGAGCTTCGAGGACCTGCTCAAGCCGGAGTACAAGAACAAGGTCGCCCTCAACGGCAACCCGAACGAGTCCTCCTCGGCCTTCTCCTCCGTCATCGCCGCCTCGCTCGCCAACGGCGGCGGCTTCGACGACGTGCAGCCCGGCCTCGACTTCTTCAAGAAGCTCAAGAAGAGCGGCAACTACGTGCCCGTCGAGTCGACCAAGGCCACCATCCAGAAGGGCGAGACGCCCATCTCCATCGACTGGGACTACCTCAACCTCGGCTACGGCGAGGAACTGAAGTCCAAGGGCGTCGACTGGAAGGTCAACGTGCCCACCGACGGCCAGTACTCGCAGTACTACAACCAGGGTGTCAACAAGTACGCGCCCCACCCGGCGGCCGCCCGGCTGTGGCTGGAGTTCCTCTACAGCCCCGAGGGCCAGAACATCTGGCTCAGGGGCTACTCGCGGCCCGCGCTGCTGGAGAAGATGACCGAGGACGGCACCGTCGACAAGAAGGCCGCCGCCAAGCTCCCCGAGGTCGAGGGCACGCCGAAGTTCCCCACGCACGCCCAGGAGGCCGAGGCGCAGAAGACCATCAGCGAGGGCTGGGGCGCGGCGGTCAGCTGATGGCTGTGACGACCCCCGCCTCCTCGGCCGACACCGCCGCCCCCGCGACCGGGCGGCAGCCCGGCGCCACCCCGCCCGCGCCGGCGCGCCGCCGCGCGGGCGGCGGCGCCCGGCACTGGCGCTGGCCCGCCGTCGTACCGTTCTTCGCGTTCATGGCCGTCTGCTTCGGCCTGCCCGCCTGCACCCTGGCCTACAACGCGTTCACCGTCGTCGACCCGGCCACCGGCGCCGACCACTACAGCCTGGAGAACGTACGCCACTCGCTGTCCGGCGCCTACGCCACCGGACTGGCAGGCAGCGTCAAACTCTCCCTGCTCAGCGCCGTGCTGGCCACCGTACTGGGCACCGTCATCGGGCAGGCGCTGCTCAGCTCCCGGAACGGGGCGCTGCGCAAGGCCGCCGTCTCGGCGTCCGGCGTCTTCGCCAACTTCAGCGGAGCACCGCTCGCCTTCGCCTTCATCGCCACCCTCGGCACCACCGGAACCGTGACGCGGCTGCTGCACCTGAAGAGCACCGGGTTCAGCCTCTACACCTTCACCGGACTGGTGCTGGCCTACCTGTACTTCATGGTGCCGCTGATGGTCGTCACCGTGCTGCCCGCACTGGACGGCGTCCGCACGCAGTGGCGGGAGGCCGCCGCCTCCTGCGGCGCGACCAAGGCGCAGTTCTGGCGGCACGTGGGGCTGCCGGTGCTGATGCCCTCGCTGCTGGGCGGAGCCGTGCTGATGTTCGGCACCGCCTTCGCCTCGCACGCCACCGCCGCCGTGATGACGGGCAGCTCGGTACCGCTGATCACCATTCAGATCGCCAACGCGCTGTCCGGCAACGTCCTGGTCGGGCAGGAGAACCTCGCACTCGCCATGAGCCTCAACATGGTGGTGATCGCACTGCTCGTGATGGCCGTACAGATCCCGCTGCAACGACGGAGCAACCGATGGCTGGGCTGACCGCCACCCCCCGTATCCGCCGGGTGCGCAAGCGCCCCTATGGCAGCTTCCTGGTCCTGCTGCTGGCCGCGCTCTACTTCCTCGTCCCCGTCGCCGCCTCCCTCTGGTTCACCGTCGACGACCCCGGCAAGGGCGTCACCTTCGGCGCGTACGCCCGGGGCCTGCGGGACGAGGGCATGACCACCAGCCTCGGCCTGTCGATCCGGCTCGGCCTGGCGACGGTCGCGCTCGGGCTGCTGCTGATGGTGCCCACCATGGTCGTCGTCGCGCTGCGGCTGCCCAGGCTGCGCCGCGTCGTCGAGGTGCTGTGCATGGTGCCGCTCATCATGCCGCCCGTCGCCCTCGTGGCCGGGGTCAGCACGGTGCTCTCCTGGGAGCAGGACCTGGCCGACACCCCGCTGTGGGCCACCTTCCAGGCGCTGCACAACAAGAGCTTCCCGCTGGTCCTCGTCCTCGTCTACACCGTCATGTCGCTGCCGTTCCTCTACCGCTCGCTGGACGGCGGACTGCGCGGCACCGACCTCAAGACGCTGGTGGAAGCCTCCCGCAGCCTGGGCGCCTCGCGGCTGGGCACGCTGTGCCGGGTCGTGGTCCCCAACCTGCGGCCCGCCATCGTCAGCGGCGCCGTCCTCAGCCTGGCCATGGTGCTGGGCGAGTACACCGTGGCGAGCGTGCTCGGATTCGAACCGTTCTCCGTGTGGATGGTGCACGTCGGCGACTACGAGGCCCAGCTCTCCGTCGCCGCCGCCATGCTCAGCCTGCTCATCACCTGGGGCCTGCTGCTCCTGCTCACCAACCTCGCCGGCGGACGCACCCGCAACCGGAACCGGACCGGCAACCGGAGGAAGACGACCGTATGACCACCACCGCGCGCACCGACACCACCGCGAGCACCGACACCACAGCGAGCCCCGACACAGCCGCCGCGACCGCACCCGGCACGGCGGCCACCCCCGAGGACCAGCCCGGCGGCGTCGGCCTGCGGCTGCGCGGACTGCAGCGCTCCTTCGGCGCCACCACCGCGCTGGACGGACTCGACCTGGACATCGCCCCCGGCGAACTGGTGGCCCTGCTGGGCCCGTCCGGGTGCGGCAAGACCACCGCGCTGCGCATCATCGCCGGATTCGAGAGCGCCGACCGGGGCGAACTGCTCATCGGCGGCGAGGACGTGACCGCCGTGCCCGCCAACCGGCGGGACATCGGCATGGTCTTCCAGTCCTACAGCCTCTTCCCCACCATGACGGCCGCCGAGAACGTCGCCTACGGGCTGCGCGTCCGCAAGGCACCCAAGGCGGAGCGGGCGGCGCGCGCCACCGAACTGCTGGAACTGGTCGGACTGCCGGGCCGCGAGAAGCACTACCCGCACCAGCTCTCCGGCGGCCAGCAGCAGCGCGTCGCACTCGCCCGCGCCCTGGCCATCCGCCCCCGGATCCTGCTGCTGGACGAACCGCTCTCCGCACTGGACGCCAAGGTGCGGCTGCAACTGCGCGAGGAGATCCGCCGCCTCCAGCTCGAACTGGGCATCACCACCGTCTTCGTCACCCACGACCAGGAGGAGGCGCTGTCGATGGCCGACCGCGTCGCGGTGATGCGGGACGGCCGCCTGGAGCAGTGCGCCCCGCCGAACGAACTCTACGAGCGGCCCGCGACGCCGTTCGTCGCCGAGTTCGTCGGCACGATGAACCGGCTGCCCGGCGTCGTACGGGACAGCGGCACCGTCGAGGTGCTCGGACGGCGGCTGCCGGTGCACGGGGAGTGCCCCGGCACCGGCTGCGAAGTGGACGTCCTGCTGCGCCCCGAGGGGCTGAAGGTGCACACCGGCGCCGAGGCGGAGGGCGAACCGGCGACCGTCCGGGTGGCCACCTTCCTCGGCGGCGTCACCCGCCTCCTGCTGACCACCGACTCCGGGGCCGAGGCCAAGGCCGACCTGCCGAGCTGGGAGGCGGAGGCCCTCACCCCCGGAGCCCGCTGCACCCTCACCCCGCACGACAACCCCGTCCTGGTGGAGGAGACCGCCCGCTGAGGGCTGAGGGCTGAGGGCTGAGGGCTGAGGGCTGAGGGCTGAGGGCTGAGGGCCGGTGGGCCGGGTGGGCGCCGTCGGCCGTTGAGCCGCGACCGCTGGGCCGGTCGCGCGCCCGGGCCCGTCGTACGGGGGACGACGGGCCCGCGGCGGTGTTCCTTCGCGACCCGGGCTGGTCTTCGCGGGCCTCGGTGCTCCTTCCCGGGCCGGGCCCGGACAGCGCCCGCACCGCTGCCCGGGAGCCGCCGCCGCGGGTGCTGCTGCTACGGGCGCTCCACCTTGGCGCCGAGATCCGCCAGCTTGTGCATGAAGTTCTCGTAGCCGCGGTTGATCAGGTCGATCCCGTGCACCCGGGAGGTCCCCTGCGCGGCCAGCGCCGCGATCAGATACGAGAAGCCACCGCGCAGGTCCGGGATGATCAGATCGCTGCCCTGGAGCTTCGTCGGTCCGGACACCACGGCCGAGTGCAGGAAGTTGCGCTGCCCGAAGCGGCAGGGCATCCCGCCCAGGCACTCGCGGTAGAGCTGGATGTGCGCGCCCATCTGGTTGAGCGCCGAGGTGAAGCCGAGCCGCGACTCGTACACCGTCTCGTGCACGATCGACAGCCCGGACGCCTGCGTCAGCGCCACCACCAGCGGCTGCTGCCAGTCGGTCTGGAAACCGGGGTGGACGTCCGTCTCCAGCGCGATGGCGTTCAGCGGGCCGCCCGGGTGCCAGAAGCGGATGCCCTCGTCACCGATCTCGAAGGCGCCGCCCACCTTCCGGAAGGTGTTCAGGAACGCGATCATCGACTTCTGCTCGGCGCCGCGTACGAACACGCTGCCCTCGGTCGCCAGCGCGGCGCTCGCCCAGGAGGCCGCCTCCAGGCGGTCCGGCAGCGCGCGATGGGTGTAGCCGCCGAGCTTGTCGACGCCCGTGATGCGGATGGTGCGGTCCGTGTCCATCGAGATGATCGCGCCCATCTTCTGCAGCACGCAGATCAGGTCCTCGATCTCCGGCTCCACGGCCGCGTTGGACAGCTCGGTGACGCCCTCCGCCAGCACCGCCGTCAGCAGCACCTGCTCCGTCGAGCCGACCGACGGGTACGGCAACCGGATCTTGGTGCCGCGGAGCCGCTGCGGGGCCTCCAGATACTGCCCGTCGGCCCGCTTCTCGATCGTCGCGCCGAACTGCCGCAGCACGTCGAAGTGGAAGTCCACCGGACGGCCACCGATGTCGCAGCCGCCCAGCCCCGGGATGAAGGCGTGGCCGAGCCGGTGCAGCAGCGGACCGCAGAACAGGATCGGGATCCGTGACGAGCCCGCGTGCGCGTCGATGTCCGCGACGTTGGCGCTCTCCACGTGGGAGGGGTCGAGCACCAGCTCGCCGGACTCGTCCCCGGTGCGGACCGTGACGCCGTGCAACTGCAGCAGCCCGCGTACGACCCGGACATCCCGGATGTCCGGCACGTTGCGCAGTCGGCTCGGTTCACTGCCCAGCAGCGCGGCGACCATGGCCTTGGGGACGAGGTTCTTCGCACCCCGGACACGGATCTCGCCCTCGAGCGGGGCGCCACCGTGGACGAGGAGTACGTCGGCTGGGCTGTCGGTCATGGATCTCCGCGATTCCGCGAGACGGGATGGGACAACAGGCAAGCGTAATGGCCCCGTCCGGTGCCGACCCAAGCCCGAGGGGGGTCGACGACTGTCACAGGTACGCAATAACACGGAGGGTCGTCCACCTGTCACCTCGGGTGCTGTATATGCGAGCTGCGGCGGATGCGTAGTGGGGCGCATGCGTCCTGCGGTGCCCGGCGTCCAAGGTGCCCGGCGTCCTGAGGTGCCCCGGGTCCTGAGGTGCCGCCCGGCGTCCTGCTGTCCCCCCGGTATCCCGGGGGGTCATGTGTCCCGCGGTGCGTGTGCTCTGCGGTGCGTGTGCTCTGCGGTGCGTGCTCTGCGCCGCGCAATGCGGCTTGCGCAAGGTCGCCGAGGGGTCTCGGTGGGTCACCGGCGGGGCGCCCGTCGACGGCGGGCGCCCCGCCCGTACCCACCCGGCCCGGCCCGCGAGCCGTCCCGCGCCGCGCTCCGCCCCGGCCTCGGGGCCCCGATCCGGCCATTGGGTCCCGCAAACGGCCCACGTGCGGGATCATTGCCGTATGACCGAGGTGTCCTCGCTCACCGGACGACTGCTCGTCGCCACACCGGTGCTGGCCGACCCGAACTTCGACCGCGCGGTGGTGCTCCTCCTCGACCACGACGAGGAGGGCTCACTGGGCGTGGTCCTCAACCGACCCACCCCGGTGGACGTCAGCGACATCCTGGAGCCGTGGGCCGCGCTCGCCGGCGAGCCCGGCGTCGTCTTCCAGGGCGGCCCCGTCTCGCTCGACGCGGCGCTGGGTGTCGCGGTGGTGCCCTCCGGCAGAGGCGACCGCTCCGACGGGGATCCGGCCCCGAGCGCCGACAGCGCCCCCGGCGGCCCGGCCGGGCCCGCGCCCGACGGCCCGCGGGCAGAACGCACGCAGGCAGAACGCACGCGGGAGGACGGACCGGCCGCGGAATCGCAGGACCGGCCCGGCGGACGCCCCCGGGAGCCGGACTCACCGGGCACCGCGGACAGCGCGAGCGCCGAGTCCCCGCCCCCCGCCGACAGCGACCCGGCGGCGGACACCGGTACCGCCGGGCGGCAGGCGACGGGAGAACCCGGAACGGCCGAGCCTGGGGCGACCGCCGTCCGCGGCACCGGAGGTCGTGGGGCGACCGGCGACGGCGGTGCTGGTGACCGCGGGGCGACCGGCGACGGCGGTGCTGGTGACCGCGGGCGCAGGCAGCCTCCGGAGCGGGGTTCCGCGGGCGGGACCGAGCCGGTGGGCGAGGGCGGCGCGGACGCGGAGGCCGATGCCGGGTACGGCGACGCGGGCTCAGAGACGGACACCGTCCTCGACACGGACGGGCCGCTCGGATGGCGCCGCGTGCACGGAGCCATCGGCCTCGTCGACCTGGAGGCCCCGCCCGAACTGCTCGCCGCCGAACTGGGCTCCCTGCGCATTTTCGCCGGGTACGCGGGATGGGGCCCGGGGCAACTGGAGAAGGAGCTGTCAGAGGGCGCCTGGTACGTCGTCGAGTCCGAGCCCGGCGACGTCTCATCGCCGGCCCCCGAGCGGCTGTGGCGGTCCGTCCTGCGCAGGCAGCGCAGCGAGTTGGCGCTGGTCGCGACGTACCCGGACGACCCGTCCCTGAACTGAGCCCCCGGCCGGCCGGAGGTTGCGACGGGCGGCGTCCGGGGCGAGCCTGGGGGCCACCCGGGAGTGGGCCCGAACTGGGGTCCGCGCGGGGCCCCCGACGGGTGACCCGTGTCCCGGCCCATGCCTGACGTGTTCCGGTCGCATGAGTACCCTTGGACTGCATGAGCACTCTTGAGCCCGAGCGCGGGGCGGGCACCGGCACACTCGTCGAACCGACCCCGCAGACGTCGCACGGTGACGGCGATCACGAGCGATTCGCCCACTATGTCCAGAAGGACAAGATCATGGCGAGCGCGATGGAGGGGACTCCCGTCGTCGCGCTCTGCGGGAAGGTCTGGGTCCCGGGTCGCGACCCGAAGAAGTACCCGGTCTGCCCGATGTGCAAGGAGATCTACGAGACGATGGGTGCCGGAGGGGACAAGAACGGCAAGGACGGCAAGGGCGGCGACAAGAAGTAGCCCGCCCCCGCCTCTGAGCTCAGCGCCCCCGCGCACCTGCGCACCGCGGCTCCGTGCCGCATGTGCCTCACACTGCCGTCCCGCCTGTACCCGATACGGGCGGGGCGGCAGTGCTGTTTGCCGCACCCTTCTTCCCGCTGGTTCGGGATTGTTGTGTTCCGGTTTCCGCTATTGATGTCGGTGGGTGGGGTGTTGGGGGCGCTGCTACCGTCAGGTGCACGACAGTTACCTGATGCTTCCGGGAGTTTGTTGTGCGTCCGACCCGTTCTGCTGTTCCGCTGGCCGCTCTCGCGGCGGCTGCCGCGCTGTTTGTTTCCGGGTGCGGTGGGGGTGACGACGGTGACGGGAAGGGCGGCAAGATCGACGGTGCCGGGGATGCGGGGAAGAAGTCGCCGAGTGCCGCGGAAAGTTCACCGGGCAAGAAGAATACGCCGGGTGATTTCCGCACGTCCGACATCGAGTTGCCGGACGATGTGAAGCTCGTCTTCGACTGGGACCAGCCCTCGGATCCGGACAAGGCCGCCGCGCTGGACGGGGCAGCGGACTATATGCGGGTGGTTCGCCACGGCATGGTGAAGGCGAACCCCAAGGATCCACTGATCGCTCAACATACGGTGCCGCTGCAGAACGCGCAGGAGTACGCAAACACGTTGATGGATCGGCAAGCTCAGAAGAACTACACCATCACCGGGGCGGAGCGTTTCTACAAGGAGCAGGTAGGTGACCTAGTAGACGGAAAGCTCGTCGAGGTGGCGTTCTGTTCCGATCAGAGCAGAATCTTCAGTAAGCAGATCAAGACCGGAAAGGTTCTCCGGGACGCGACGTCGGGAGATGATAACTTCCTTCGTTTCAGCGTGGTCGTGCAGAAGCCTTCGCAAGGCGACGCGTCCTGGAAGGCCAGAAGTGTTGAGGTCACGGAGGGGGCGGTGAAGCAGTGCAAAAACTAGCAGTCAGGGGCGCACTGCTCTCCGGAGTCGTTGCCGCGGTGCTGAGTCTGGGAACTCCTGCTGCTCACGCGGGCTTTGGTGTCGACCAGAGCGCGAATAAGGAGGGGCAGAGTTACAGCGCGAAGGCGAGTGCCGTCCACTATTCCGGCAGTGGTGCGGGCGGCAGCAGTGGTGGCAGCGGTGGTGGGAGTCTTTCGGTTCCGGGTGGGGGTTGGTCGCCGCCGCCGTGTTGGTATGCGCCGAGGTATTCTCCTGGGGAGTTGAAGGAGAAGATTGATGATTCGCCGTTTTCGGTGACGGGGCGGGATCCGGATAATGGTGGGCAGAAGCGGGATACGGATCTGGCGATTCGGGAGAAGTATGAGTCGCGGGATTACGACAACTATAATCTGGAGAAGGAGGGGGAGGGGCAGTTCTGGGCGGCGGTGCCGAATCCGGATGAGAAGGATGCGGCGAAGGCCCAGTCGTGTACGGAGTTGCCGTTCTGGGTGGAGAACGGTGAGGTGCCGGATGTGGAGAACGCGATCAGTCCGCAGATCCTCTCCAAGCTCGCGTATGCGCGGATCCGGGTGCCGGATACGCGGGTGGAGATGAATCCGGCGGGTCGGCAGACGGTGAATCTGCCGACGTGGGTGTGGCTGGATGAGGGCCGGTACAAGAGGTTGTCGGTGCGGGCGTCGGTGGATCTGGGTGGGGGCCGGGAGATCTGGGCGCGGACGACGGTGGTGCCGGAGGCGCTGAGGCTGGATCCGGGTACGGACAGTGCGAGGCTGCATCCGGGTTCGGGTGAGTGCGGTGTCGAGGATGACGGCAGCATCGGCACGGAGTATGTGAAGGGCAGTGGGAAGAAGGCGCCGCCGTGCGGGGTGACGTATCTGAAGGCGACCCGGGGCGGGGGGAGTTATACGTTGCGTTCGACGCTGACGTGGTCGGCGTCGTGGGAGGGCAGTGGCGGTGCCGGCGCCAGCGACCTGCCCAGCGGCGAGTTCGGCGGTCGGCAGGACGTCACCGTCCAGGAAATCCAAGCCATCAACTGAGACGTCATCTCGTTTGGCGAGTCTGCGGTAGCAGATAAGGGTGCAGGCGATGCTGGTGAAGGCGAGGAAGTGGTCGGCTTTGCGTTCGTAGCGGCGGTGGAGTCTCGGCGGCATCCGGCGAGCCAGGACGTGCTGCGCTCGATGGTCCACTGGTGACGTCCGAGTCGCTGAGAGGTCTCTGTGCCTTTGCGAGCGATACGTGGCGTGGATGGTTCCTGCTGCGGAGCCAGCGGCGCAGAGGCCGGTTGTCGTACGCCTTGCCGGCGTGCAGCTTGGCCGGGCGGCGGCGCCGGAGACCCCGGCGGGATTTGATCGGCGGGATACCGCGCACGAGCGGTTCGAGCGCCTGGCTGTCGTGAAGTTCGGCTCCGAAGATGCCGATGGACAGGGGCTGTCCGTCCGCTTCTCTCCGTGATCAAGTGGATCTTCGACCCGTACTTGCCTCGATCCACAGGATTCGGGCCGGTCAGGCCCCCATTTCATGGCCTGCATGTTCACGGAGTCGATGGCGCACCGCGACCGGTCCAACTCGCCGTGGGTGCCGAGCTCGTCGAGGACCAGGCGGTACAGCTTGGCCCGGACCCGGGCCTTCGTCCACTCCGTGAGGCGCCCGTGGGCCGTCGCGCCCGACGGCCCGAACGATGCCGCTGGAAGCTGCTGCCACGTACAGCCTGACGTTGCCACGAAAACGATCGCCCACCAGCACCTCGCGGTCACCGTGGCGATGCCGGCCACCACCCTGCGGCCGCGACGGCGCTTTCGGAACCCCGCGCTGGAACAACCGCCACGACTCATCCGGCACGAGCCGCTCAACAATCCCCACGTCGGGAGGCTACCGATAGCAAGGCTGACGCTCCGTAGTCAGTGACCCATGCGGCGCTGTCTGTCGAACCGAAGCAGCACCCGTACCAGGCGCCACATTCCGGCCACCGCTCCGAGCAGTGCGCCCGCCATCAACACGCGCCTCTCCGCGGGGCCGGAGAGGTCAAGGGCCTGGACAAAAGTCCAGGCGACAGTGAAAACGACCCCACCCAGCGCGGTGGCAGTCACCAGGGCGAAGACGATCTCCACCGTCATCGCATCCTTTTCCCACCGTGCCTCACGCCCCGTGTCCATGCTGCAAGTCTCACAGCCCGGTCAAGTGTGCCGCGTCTGTGCCTGGCTGCTGACTCTCACAGGCGGCTCGATCACCAATTGGGATGACCTCTGAGCCTGGCGCGAGTTGACCCAGCACCGAGGGTGCCGCCGCTCTTCTGGCGCACCCCGGCGGTTTGGTCACTTGATCAGCTACGCAGGTCCATGCCGGGGTGGCGCGTGCGTGCAGTGGGATGTGGATGCGGTTCGTGCCCTGCCTGCGGAGGTCGTCTGCGTTGGGCCGGTTCTCGGCCGGGACTGTTGTGTTCCGGTTTCCGCTGTTGATGTCGGTGGGTGGGGTGCGGGGTGCGCTGCTACCGTCAGGTGCACGACAGTTACCTGATGCTACCGGGAGTTTGTTGTGCGTCCGACCCGTTCTGCTGTTCCGCTGGCCGCTGTCGCGGCGGCCGTTGCGCTGCTCGTTTCCGGGTGCGGTGGGGGTGACGACGGTGACGGGAAGGGCGGCAAGATCGACGGTGCCGGGGATGCGGGGAAGAAGTCGCCGAGTGCCGCGGAAAGTTCACCAGGCAAGAAGAATACGCCGGGTGATTTCCGCACGTCCGACATCGAGTTGCCGGACGATGTGAAGCTCGTCTTCGACTGGGACCAGCCCTCGGATCCGGACAAGGCCGCCGCACTGGATGGGGCAGCGGACTATATGCGGGCGCTGATGCACGGCACGGTCGAGCAGGACCCGAAGGATCCGGTGCTGGTGAAACATGTGGTGCCGTTCCAAAGTGCCCAGAAATTCGCAACGACCAAGGTGAAATTGGATGTCGAGAAGGGGTACACCGTCTCGGGGGAGGAGCGGTACTACAAGTCAAAGATGGGTGATGTGACCGACCAGAAGCTTGCTGAGGTCTCCTTCTGTGTGGATCAGTCCAAGTTCTTCAGCAAGAAGATCAAGACGGGCAAGGTGCTGCGGACGGGGAAGAGTTCGTCCAGCTACTTGTATTTCACTCTGGTGATGCAGAAGCCGAAGGAGTCGCAACAGCCCTGGAAGGCTCGGACGTTCGGGGCTGAAGAGAAGGCGGTGAAGCAGTGCCAGGAGTGATGAGGAGGGGAGCGCTCGTCGCGAGTGTATGTCTCGCAGGATTGGTCGGGTGCACTTTAACCGCGCATGCCGACGAGGACTCGATGTCGGGCGCCCTGGGGAGCTTCAAGAATGGGGAGGCGGGCGCTGGAGCTGGTGGGCGTCGGGAGGTCAGCTATTCCGGCAGTGGTGCGGGCGGCAGCAGTGGTGGCAGCGGTGGTGGGAGTCTTTCGGTTCCGGGTGGGGGTTGGTCGCCGCCGCCGTGTTGGTATGCGCCGAGGTATTCTCCTGCGGAGTTGAAGGAGAAGATTGATGATTCGCCGTTTTCGGTGACGGGGCGGGATCCGGATAATGGTGGGCAGAAGCAGGATACGGACCTTGCGATTCGGGAGAAGTACGAGTCGCGGGATTACGACAATTATAATCTGGACAAGGAGGGGGAGGGGCAGTTCTGGGCGGCGGTGCCGAATCCGGATGAGAAGGATGCGGCGAAGGCCCAGTCGTGTACCGAGTTGCCGTTCTGGGTGAAGAACGGGGAGGCGCCGGATGTGGAGAACGCGATCAGTCCGCAGATCCTCTCCAAGCTCGCGTATGCGCGGATCCGGGTGCCGGATACGCGGGTGGAGATGAATCCGGCGGGCCGGCAGACGGTGAATCTGCCGACGTGGGTGTGGCTGGATGAGGGCCGCTACAAGAAGTTGTCGGTGCGGGCGTCGGTGGATCTGGGTGCGGGCCGGGAGATCTGGGCGCGGACGACGGTGGAGCCGGAGGCGCTGAGGCTGGATCCGGGCACGGACAGTGCGACGCTGCATCCGGGTTCGGGCAAGTGCGGAATCAACGACGACGGAAGCATCGGCAGGGAGTACGCGAAGGGCAGCGCGAATAAGGCGCCGCCGTGCGGGGTGACGTATCTGAAGGCCACCCGCGGTGGGGGGAGCTATACGCTGCGCTCGACACTGACCTGGGCGGCGTCGTGGGAGGGCAGCGGCGGTGCCGGAGCCAGCGACCTGCCCAGCGGCGAGTTCGGCGGCCGGCAGGACGTCACCGTCCAGGAAATCCAAGCCATCAACTAGCCGGCCGTGTCACACGTCAGCCGTGTCACCGCGTCCGTTGCCCGGCGGTCGGGGGACGGCGCACGCGGCCGTGCCGCCCGGGAGGCGGTGCCGGTTGGCAGCGATGAGGCGGTAGCCCAGGTGGGCGACCCAGCGGAAGGGCGGCAGGGTCAGTACGGCGCCGGCGACGGTCCAGCCGCCGTCCGCGCTGAGCAGAGCTTTCGCCACTGCCTGCGCGCCGCCGTACACGGTGCCGGTCGGCGTCACCCACAGCACCTCGTGTTCCGCGTGCTCGCGGGTGACTCCGAGCCCGGTCAGGTCGGCGGACTGCCACGGTTCGCTCTCACAGCGTGGGCGAACATGGCGTTCGCCGAAGCGGAGCGCGGCGGTGCAGAAGGCGCAGTCCCCGTCGTAGACGAGAACCGGGCGTACCGGTCGAGCTGGGTGGCCGGACGGGACCCGAGGCCCGCTCGGCAGGGGTCGGGTTCGCATGCGGTCATCGTCCCGCACGGGCCGGGGCGCGCGCAGCTCCGGCGTACGCCGGTTCGCGGTCCGAGGCCAGGACGGGCGGATGCTCGCGCAACGTTTCCCCGCCCAGGACCCGCAGGACGCAATGATCTTTCGGCAATGCGCAACAGGTGTGCATTCCTGCCGTGAGCTGCGGCCTCGTAGGCTCATGCCCCGTGCCGGGAGTGGCGGCGACCGCCAGTTCGGCAGCTCTCCTCCCGATGGCGCACGGGTTCACCTCCGCACAGGGCGACCCGTCATGCCTCAGTCATGTGCGCGGGCCGTCGCAGGTCCCGCCGACCCGCAGCGACAAGGAGCCCGACACATGCCGGAACACAGCGCAGCGCCGCCTTCGGCGGAACACTCCTCTCCGCCTGGCTCCGGCGGGTCAGCGCAGGCGCCCGCTCCCCGTCGCGGAGGGCGGTTGACGCGGCGCAAGCCGGTCGAGCGGCTGATGGCCGAGGGCGGGCAGGGGGCGGGCGGGGCGCTGCGCCGGTCCTTGTCGATGTGGCAGTTGACGATGATCAGCATCGGCGCGACGCTCGGCACCGGGATCTTCGTCGTGCTCGGCGAGGCAACCCCGCTGGCCGGTCCCGCTGTCGCGATCTCGTTCGTCCTGGCAGGGCTGACCGCGCTGTTCTCCGCGCTGTCCTATGCGGAGTTGGCGGGTTCCATCCCGGTCTCCGGGTCCTCGTACTCGTACGCCTACGCGACGATGGGCGAACTCGTCGCCTGGGTGTGCGGTTGGTGTCTGGTGCTGGAGTACGGCATCTCCGTCGCGGCTGTCGCGGTCGGCTGGGGCCAGTACCTGGACGAACTCCTCGACGGCACTCTCGGGGTGACGATCCCCGAGGCGGTCTCCGCACCGCTCGGTGAGGGCGGCTTCGTGAACCTGCCCGCGCTGGTGGTCATCCTGCTCGCCATGGTCTTCCTGATGGGCGGTGCCAAGGAGAGCGCACGCATCAACACCACCATGGTCATCATCAAGATCGTGACCCTGCTGCTGTTCTGCGGCATCGGCTTCTTCGGCATCCAGGCGGGGAACTACGCCCCGCTCGCCCCGCTCGGCGTGACGGGGGTGAGCGCCGCCGCCGCGACGCTGTTCTTCTCGTACATCGGCTTCGACGCCGCCTCCACCGCGGGAGAGGAGGCGGAGAACCCGAAGCGGGACCTGCCTCGGGCGATCATGCTGTCGTTGCTGATCGTCACGGTGCTGTATTGCGTCGTCGCGCTGGTCGCCGTCGGCGCCATGCCCTGGCAGGACTTCGGGGGCACCGATGCGGCCCTGGCGCGGATCATGGCGGACGTCACCGGTACGGACCTGTGGAGCGTCGTGCTCGCGGCCGGTGCCGTGGTCGCCATCGCGAGCGTCGTCTTCGCCGTCCTCTACGGCCAGACCCGCATCCTGTTCGCCATGTCCCGGGACGGCCTGGTGCCGCGGGTGTTCGCCAGGGTGGACGCGCGGACCGGGACGCCGCGCGCCAACACCCTCCTCGTGTCGGCCTTCTGCGGAATCCTGGCCGCGACGATCCCGCTCGGGGAGCTGGCCGACGCCACCAGCATCGGTACGCTCTTCGCCTTCGCCCTGGTCAATGTGGCCGTCATCGTCCTGCGGCGCACCCGGCCCACGATGAACCGCACGTTCCGGGTGGCGCTGTTCCCGCTCACGCCCCTGCTCGGCTTCGGGTTCTGCGTCTGGATGATGGCCAGCCTGCCGGTCGCCACCTGGGCCGTCTTCGGCGGATGGATGGCCGTCGGGCTCGCGGTGTACTTCCTCTACGGCATCCGCCACTCGCGGCTCGCCGCGGACGACGCCGAAGCGGCCGCCGACGGGTGACCCTGCGGAACGGCATGGCGGGGCGGGCCCGGTCATGCCGTTCCGCGGGCCGCGGCCACTCCCGGCCTCAGGGGCTGGTCGGCGCCCTGCGCGGGTGGCCGAGTGCCAGGAGAGTTCGGGCCGACCGGCGGCCCCGGCAGGGAACGGACCTACGGTCAACGGACCTACGGTCTTTCGATCGCGAGCCTGCCGGCGAACGCGATCATGGCAGCCCCGCCGCCGGCCTTCAGCGCCCGAATACGGCGCCTCCTCCCCAGGAACCAGGTCCGCAGGGAGCCGGCCGCACAGACCCAGGTGGTCTCGATGAGCGCCTGGGCGACGCCTCCCGCGAGGCCGATGATCAGCATCTGGGCGACAGGATGTCCGAGCGAGTGGTCGACGAACTGGGGCAGGACGGCCATCAGCGACACGACGCTCTTCGGGTTGGCGACACCGACCAGGAAGCCCTGGCGCACTGATCGCGCCCACGACGTCCCGCCCGGGACATCGGCCGTGGCCGAGGGCCCGTCCTCGGAGCCGGACCGGGCGGCTCGCAGCGCACCGACACCCAGCCAGAGGAGGTAGCAGGCGCCCGCGACCTTGACCGCCATGAAGAGCTTGGCCGAGGTCGCGACGATCGCTCCGAGACCGGCGAGTACGAGCGCCAGCAGCACAAGTCCGCCCAGGGCATTCCCCAGCACGATCCACATGGCGGATCGATGCCCCAGCGTGATGGCACGGCTGGTCGCGAGCAGCACGGAGGGCCCCGGGATCGCCGACAGCACCGCTGACAGAGTCAGGAATCCGACGACCAGGCTCAGGTTCACGGGCACAGGCCGCACAGTAACCGAGGGCCGATTCACCGGGGAAGAACCGCGCGGTCCGGGCTGGTACGACATGCCTCCGGCGAGTGGGTGCGGACCTCACCGGTCCTGGCGACGAACCGTTCTCAACCCGGGCGAACCTGCCCGCCACCACACTAAATGCCGTCACCCGCGCGGAACGGGAGGGTCAGCCAGGGGCTTTCGGGGTCGGTGGTCAGGACGCGGTGGGCGGTCAGCATGTCCTCGTACCACGACCCGAACTCCTCCTCGTCGAAGTGCAGGCAGCGTCCCAGGATGTACCCGGCGGAGAAGTCCTCCCAGGAGCGGTAGCCGACCGCGCTGACCCGGCCGGCGCGCAGGACGGCGTCCTCGGCCTCCGGCAGCGTGCAGAAGCGGGACGCCAGGCCGAAGCGGGCCATGTTGGCGGCGCGGCCGTAGTCCCAGGCCGCGGCGGAGCGCACGAACCGCCCCTCGGGCAGCAGCCCGTCGGCGCGGAACCGGGACTCGTACCGGGTGATGCGTCCGATCAGCCGCTTCACCCCGTCGATCTGCCACTCCACCTCCTCCTCGCTGGGGCCCTCGGTCCGGGTCACCCCGTCCGGGGTCAGTTCGATGGTGGCTGTGGCGATCCGCTTGCGCAGCACCCGCTCCGCAGCCTGCCGCCAGTGCGCGGGCTCCACCTGCCCGCCGAAGTCCTGGGCCAGACTGTGCCGCAGGCCCAGGGTGAACTCCCACACCGGGCTGCTCATCTCGTTGGTCAGCAGCTCCTCCTGGTACTGCTGCCACTTCTCCCGTGTGGTGACGCCCCACCAGCGGTCGAGCGCCCGCCGCTCGTCGGTGTAGCCGTTCCCGTGGCCGAGTGAGTTCCAGTAGAGGCCGTTGTTCACGGACAGCAGGGCACCGCAGGCGAGTCCGCGGGCGACGGGTCCGGAGCGCGGGCCGCCCAGCCACAGCGTGCGGAGTGTCCCGTGCGCGCAGACGTGGTCGACCCGGTCGGCGTGCTGCTTCCACAGCGCGCACAGCGACCGGCTGGCCGGGAAGTACGCCTCGCAGGGCGAGCCGGGATTGACGGCCAGCCACTGCGGGTCCTGAGCCGACCAGTCCCGCGCGTAGTCGCCGAGGGTCTCGGAGATGAAGACCGGGTCCTCGACCGGTGCCGGGAGCATGGCCTCCGTGTAGACGGCAGCGCACCAGCTCTGCACCTCCGCGCGCCAGACCGGTTGCATCCGGGCCGGGAGGTGCCCGGGGTTGGCGTCCAACCACGGCCGGGAAGCGAGCCGGTACAGGTACTGGCCCGCCAGCACATCCAGGTAAGCGGCCCAGTCGTGCCGGCACTTGGCCTCGTACAACCGCTGCTCCACCACACTGGGAGCCTCCGGCCACGCGGGCGCCGCCGTGTCGGCTCCCGCCGCTGCCGCCGCGCGCGCTCCCGCTGCCCCCGCGGCCTCTTCGGCCGCCCCCCGCTTCCACATCTGTCGCCCTCGCACTCAGTTGTCGCCGTCGCCCGCGTTCTGTTCGCCGTCCCACCCTGCCCGACGGCTCAGCGGGGCGGTCGAACGGCCGGCATCACCACGTTGGCGAACACCAGCAGACACCTGCACAGGTGGTGAGACTGCCTTCCCTGCCTTCCAAGGTGGTGGCGCCCGCCTGGCCTCCGGATACACACCATGCGGATTGGGCAGCGGCGTGGGCACGCGCGGACCGCTGCAGCATGGGTGGGTAACCTCCGGTGATCGGTGCCGTCGATGATGCCGGGTCAAGGTGGCGCCGAGCTGGTCGACGACCTCGGTGCGGGTTCGAAGCCGCATTCCGCGGCTGTCGGTGCGGCCCCGCTCGGCAAGCAGAGGTCGCACCTCACCGATGGCCAAGGGCGCGATGGTGGAGCGGTCGACGCCGAACCAGCAGGCCGGCACATCGTGCGGGCTGGCGTGACGGAAGCGCGTGAGGTGGGTCAGGAGACGGTCGACGAACACCAGCGAGTGCCTCGCATCGGCGCTCACCGCCTGTTGTGCACGACTTTGTCAGAGTTCAATCGGGCGATATGCCAGGGCCTTGTCGACCACTTCTTCAGCCGTCAACTTCGGATAGTGATAATAGATCAGGTCTGTGACGCGCGGGTGAAAGACACTGGATTGCAATTCCTCGACGAGGTGATCCTCTTCTTCTTCAGGAAGATCCGCAGCGATGAGTTTTTGTACGATTCTGATCAGCTCATCGCGTGATTTTTTCGGCATTGCGCGCACTGCCCCTCTACGTCGTGAGAATTCTTGATTCTAGCCGTTTCCGAAATGATAGTTTCCGCTGAGAATTTCCTTGTGGTATCGCGGTGTTACTACGGCTATGTTGTCGAGATCATACACGCCCCCGCCATGCTGGATCGGGTGCATATGGTGCAAGATGTATCTGCCTTGGCCATCGTGCTGAGACGCCGGGGTGAAGGGGGATTTTCCCCCCGCCATGGCGGTCTGCCCAGATTTATCGAACTGCTCAGCCAGCTCTGGGTGCCGTGAGACTTCCTCCCAGAAGGCTCGACGGAAGTCATCGAATTTGGTGAACTCTCTCCCTTGGAGTTCTCGAGCCACCTGACCGGGTATTCGTCCGGCATTTCCGTCTGACCCCCTCAGCCATTGCCCGGAGACATCGGGAAGTGAGCTTCCTCCTGTAGCCGGTCCGGGTGTATTCCTGAGGTCCTTCGCGCTCTTGGCAGACCCTACTGGGCAACCGGAGAGTCCCAGCGGATCCACGAGCTCATGCGGGTTGACCACATACGCCACAGGGTTCGGTGCCGGTGCCAACCCCAGAGGGTCGGGGGAGAGGTAGCGGGCGGTTTCCGGGTCGTAGTGGCGGAAGTAGTTGTAGTGGAGCCCCGATTCGGGGTCGAAGTACTGGCCGGGGAAGCGGAGGGGAGTGTAAGCGGTGGCGTCCGTGTTCCAGGTGGTGGTGCCCCAGAGGGTGGAGCGGGTGTGCCAGGCCGTGGCGCCGGACTCGGTGAGCAGCGCTGTGGGGGTGCCGATGAGGTCGGTGACGATGGCGAAGAAGCGGGAGTCTATTTCCCGTTGAGAGGTCTCGTCGGTGATGCGTTCCGTCTGGGAGATGGGGTGGAGGCCCTGGTGGTTCCAGGTGAGCGTCACCGGGTGGGAGGTCGGGCCGGTGGTGGTCTGTTCTATGAGGGTGGGGCCGTCCCAGGTGAAGTCCACCCGCTCGGCATCGGAGCTCTTCGCGGTGCGGCGGCCCAACGGGTCGTAGGCGTAGTTCCACACCGCCCCGTCCGGGGTGGTGACCCGCGTCAGGCGGTCCTCCGCGTCCCACTCGTAGCGCCAGGTGTCCGGCCGCCGGGAGAGGTTCTTCTTCTGGCGGCACACGACGCGGCCCCCGGCGTCGTGCTCGTAGCGCAGGCGGCCCGCCGTATGGATGCGGGTGCCGGTGTAGGTGCGGGGGCCGCGGGCTTCCGGGCTCGCGTGTGCGGCGGGCCAGTCGGCGGTCGTCTGGTTGCCCGCCTCGTCGTAGGCGTAGGTCTCCGTCCAGTCGCGGGCGCTGACCCGTGTGACGCGGCCCGCCGTGTCGAGGGCGAAGCGGCTGGTGCCCTCGCGGGAGTCGTCCACCGCGATCAGGTGGCCGTCCGGGCGGTAGGTGTAGGAGCGGTGCCAGTCCAGCTCCGCCGCCGTGCCGGTGAGGGTCTGGCCGGTCAGGCGGCCTGCCGGGTCCCAGGTCCAGAAGAGGGAGGCCCTCCCGTCGATGTCTCGCTGCCGCTCGCGGCCTGCTGCGTCGTAGGACGACGTCAGGGTGTGGCCGTCGGCCGTTACCGTTGTGCGGTTACCCGCGGCGTCGTAGCCGTAGCGGGTCACCGAGCCGGTGGGGGTGGTGCGGCGTACCGGGCGGCCCAGCGCGTCGTACGCGTAGGCGAGCGCACGGCCGCCCACGACCTCGGTCTTGAGGCGGCCCGCCCGGTCGTACTGGCGTAGCAGCTCCACGTCCGGGTTGCGGGCCTCGACCAGGCGGCCGGCCGGGTCGTACGCGTACGTTGTCACGGTGCCGGCCGCGTCCTTGGCCGTCATCCGGCCGAGCACGTCGCGTTCGTAGGCGATGGTGTCGCCGAGCGGTGTGGTGCGCGACGTCAACTGACCTGCTGCGTCGAGAGTGTAGCGCTGGATGCGGTCGTCGAAATCGGTCTCCGCGACGAGGCGGTCGGCTTCGTCGTAGTCGTAGGTCCAGGTGAGCCCCTGGGGGTTGGTCACCTCGCGGAGCCGCAGCCGGGTGTCGTGGGTGAAGGTGTGGCGCACGCCGTCGGGGCCGGTACGGGCGATGAGCAGGTCGAAGTGGGTGTACTCGTAGCGCGTCTCGCCACCTGCCGCGTCCACGTGGCGGAGGCAGTTGCCCTCGCCGTCCCACTCCCAGCGTTCCGTGGCGCCGTCGGGTGAGGTGCGGCGGCTGAGGTGGCCTTCGACCGTCCAGGACAGGTGGGTGGTGTCACCGAGTGGGTTGATGACGGTCGTAGGGCGGCCGAAGGCGTCCCGGCGGTACGTCGTCACGGCTCCGGCCGGGTCGGTGATCTCGGCCGGCAGGCCCGCCGCGTCGCAGCGCACCCGCATCACCTGCCCGAGGGCGTCCGTCACCGAGGTGAGACGGCCGGACTCGTCGTACGTATAACCGGTCGACGCTCCTGCGGGGTCGATGGTGAGCGTCCGGTTGCCGCGTTCGTCGTACTCGTGCCGCCACACCGCGCCGTCCGGCTCCGTGACTTCGGCCGGGATGCCGAGAGCGGTGTAAGTGATCGAGGTCGCGCTGCTGTCCGGACGGATGACCCGTGCCACGCGACCTGCTCCGTCCCGCTCCAGCCGGGTGGTACGCCCCAGTGCGTCGGTGTGGGAGAGCACGCGGTGGTGCGTGTCGCGCTCGATGCGACTGGTGGCTCCCGTGGGGTCGGTGATGGCGACGACCTGGTCGCGGGCGTTGATCAGGTGGTAGGTGGTCTGGCCGAGGGAAGTGGTGACTTTGGTGACGCGGTGGCCCGTCTTCGGATCGGCCAGGCTGTAGTCGAAGGTCGCGTGCATGTGGCCTTCGGTGCCGGACTGCCACACGCAGCGGTCGTGCTCGTCGTAGGCGTACTCGTAGTGCGAGTCGTTGGTGTCGGTCCAGGAGATGATGCGGTCGGCGTCGTCGTAGCCGAAGCGCATCGGGCGGCCGGTGGAGCCGGTCACCTCGGTGAGGTTGCCGTGCCGGTCGTAGCCGAAGCGGACGATCTGCTGGTCGGTGCCGTCCTGTGCTCCACCGGCCAGCAGGAGCCCTGTGACGCGGCCCAGCTCCGCGTCGCTCTCCACGCGCACGTGGTAGCCGCCGGAGTGGACCAGGGCGAGCGGGGTGCCGTCCTCGTCGTACTCGAACGTGATCCGGTTGCCGTTCCGGTCGGATATCTCGGCGAGCAGGGCCACGCCTTCGCGGTCGGCAAGGTCGGCCGGGGGCGTGAACCACCTCGCCAGGCCCGATTCCGGGTCGGTCAGTACGTAATCGCCATCCGCGCGCAGCCGCAGCGGCCACTGCGGGCCTCTGCCGGGAAGTACCGGATCACCGCCCGGCTCCGGGCGCGGGTAGGCGACCAGCAGGCTGCTCTCCCCGTGGAAGACGACGCCCTCGGCGTCGACTTCCAGGCGCTGGTCGAGTGTGCTCGACCAGGCCGGACCGAACCACCGCCCGGCGCGGTAGGAGGACTCGAACTGGCGGCGGAAGGCGAGGGGCAGGATGCCTGGCAGCGCCAGGTCGGTCTGCGGCAGCAGCATCCGGCCGGTGGCGAAGTCGACCGGGTCCTCGCCGCAGGGCCGGCTGCCGTCGGGGCGAGTGTGGTTGTCCGGCTCCTGCCTGAGGGACGTGCGCCCCGGACGCTCGGCGGCATGCTCCGCCTTCCGGGCCAGTCGTGAGCCCTTCGCCGCCGCCCCCGCGGCCTTGCCGCCGCCTCCGGTGAGGGCGTCGAAGCCCAGGCCGCCGAAGAACGCCTCCGGATCGTCGAGGAAGCTCCGGTACGCCTGCTTGAGGGCGATGTCCGGGTGGGTGGCCAGGGTCTTCATCCCGGCCACCGTGCTGTTGAGGTTGGTCTGGTAGTCGTCGGGGTTGAGGAGATTGTGCGCGTTGATCGGGCTCATGCCCTTGGCGAAGTTGACCGCTTCGGAGCCCGTGTTCAGAAAGCCGCCGATACGGTGCTCCATCGCCAGCAGCCCGCCCTTGACTCCGCTGCGCACCTGCGCTCCGTACGAGGGCTTGGCCGGAGCCGCGTCACGAGCGGCCTCCATCAGCTTGTTGGCGGCCCGTGCCGCCTCGTCCCGCTGGCGGCGGGCCTCCTTCAGCTTCTCGCGGGCCTCCTGCATCTTGGCCTCGCCCGGGTCCTTTGCCGGAGGTTTGTCGGGGAGCGAGCCGGGCACGCGGTCTTCCTTCGGCGTGTCGTTGTACGCCTCGACCGCGTCGTTGTAGAAGGTGACCTTCGTGCTGTGCTGCTGAGATGCCTTCTTGCCCTCGTTGTAGAGCTTGATGGCATCCTTGGCCTCACCCTGTGCCCAGCGCACGGTGCCGGCGAAGTCGTTGAAAGCACCCTTGGCCTTCTCACAGGCGTCGGCAGCTTTGAACCACAGGCGCGGCTGAACGTCCACCGTCCGCCGGAAGGCGTCGGCCGCCTCCCCCTTCAAGTGCTCCGAGTCCAGACCCTGCAAGGCGTGGCCCACCCGGTTGAACGCCTTGTGGAAGTCCCGCAGGTGGTCGGCCGTGGACTCCAACGTGGAGGGCGAGCCGTGGACGAGCTTGTTCGCCTCCTCCGTCTCGCCCAGCTCCCGCTCCTGGACATCACCGCCGGTCTTGTTGGTGACAAAGTCACCCGCGTCGCGGACGAACCTGGCTCCGGGCTTCCAGCCCAGCTGGTCCAGCTTGTCGGCGAGCAGGTCCGAGCCCTTGCCGACGACCTCGCCGCCCTTCTCGACGGCACCCTCGATCTTGTCCTCGACAGGGTCGGGGGTGAAGTCGTGGTAGGCATCCTTGGCAGCGTCGGTCGCCTTGTCGACGAGATCTCCCAGCCCCATCAGCCGGCGCCTCCGTCGCCGCCCTGACCGGGCTGTCCCTCGCCCTGACCGGGCTTGCCATCGACCTGACCGGTAGCCATGTCCACGAACCCGGCCCCGTCCACCCCCTTCTCGGAGGCATACGGATTACCGAGCGGATTCAGCGCGTTGACACCACCCTTGATCGCCCTCGACCGGAAGCGGTCCTCCTCCCAGGACATCCCCGCCGCCAGCCCCAGCCGCTCGGCGATGCCGTCCGCATCCGCCATCAAGCCACGCACCCCCCACTCCCACCGCTCGCAGAACCCCTCGAACGACTGGCACAGGGCATCGTCACCGACCTCCATCTTGGTCAGCGACATCTCCTCGAAACCACTGCCCTGCGCCGCATCCACATCCGTGCCGATCTCACGGAGTTCCTCCAGCGCACCTTTGATGCCCTTGGTCAGCCCGTCGACCGTCTCCTTCGGGACCTGCAACTGACCCCTGTGTGCCAACTCGTCCTTGAGCCTGTCGCCGGACAGCAGCGGCCGGCCGTCGTCACCCATAGCGTCCCCCCAGGAGCTGTCTCCGATCGAAAGAACACCGTATCCGAAAGCGACAGTTCGAACGCGTGCTGTAATGGGCAGTCGTCGGGACCTGCACCGGTACGGTCGGGGCCACGGTCCAGTGCTGGGCAGCGGCTCGGCTACTCCCGCTTCCCCAAATTGACGGCTTGGTATTCCGTACCCGCCGATCCGCCGTGGTCGTGCTCCCGACGGGGCTCAGAACAGCAAGCGGACGACCGGTATCACCACGTAGACGAAGACCAGCAGGCTTCCCACCGCTGCCGCGATCACCCGTCCCCGCGTGATCCTCCCCTTGCCCGTGCCCGCCGAGCGGGGTGGTGCCCAACCGGCCCCGGGGTGCGCTCCGTACGGGTTGGGCGGTGCGGTGGGAAGGCGCGGGGGCCGCTGGGCCATCGGGCGGTGACCTCCGGGGCTGGTGGGTCGGGAGGGACGCTTGCTGCTGCGCTCGTCCGACCGACGGTGTGCACCTGGTGTGCCCCCGGTCGCCGGATCCGTCGGGCGGTCGGGTGCGTCGGCTCGGTCTGATCACCAGGTCACCAGGTCATCAGGCCGCCACGCGGTCGGATCTTCAGGATAGCGGCCTGTGCGGGCCCTTCGTGTTCCGGCCGCCACACTGCGAGGACGTGCGCGGATGCGTCGGCGACGGCTGCCGCGGTCGTCCGGTCGGCCGCCCGGCCCCCGGTACGGTCAGGCCGGGGCGTTCCGGGAGCGGAGGCGGCGGAGCATCCGCGGGTCGGTGAAGCCGACCTCGTGCGCGGCGGTGTCGGTGGTGGCTCCGTGGGCGAGGAGGTGCTCGGCGCGTTCGAGGCGGAGGGTCTGCTGGTAGCGCAGCGGGGTCAGGCCGCCGGTGGCGCGGGTGAACAGGCGGGTCAGGGTGCGGGCGCTGACCCCGGCGTCGGCGGCCAGTCGGTCCAGGGTGAGGGGTTCGGCGAACCGGGTGTCGATGAGGTCCTGGACGCGGTGCACGGTGTCGTCGAGGTGCGAGCGGTACCGCAGGACGGCGCTGGCCTGCGGCTCGTCGCCGTTGCGGCGGGCGTAGACGACCATGCTCCGCGCCACCTGCGCGGCGAGCGCGGGGCCGTGCCGTACGGACAGCAGGTGCAGGGACAGATCGATGCCGCTGGCGATCCCGGCGGAGGTGACGACCCGGTCGTCCGTGGTGAACAGGACGTCGCGGACCACCGTGGTCTGCGGGAAGCGGCGGGCGAGTTCGTCCTGGAGTTCGTGGTGCGTGGTGCAGCGGCGGCCGTCCAGCAGCCCCGCCTCGCCCAGTGCCTGCGCCCCGGAGCAGACGCTCGCCACCGTGCCGCCGCCTGCGTGGTGCGCGGCGATGCGGGCGAGCGTCCCGTCGCCGAAGGGGGGCGGGCCGCGGCGCGCGGAGTGCCAGCCCGGCACCACGAGCAGGTCGTCCCGGTCCAGGTCCGGGGGCCATGCGGTCTCGGCACCCAGTGGCAGGCCCTGTGCGCTGTGGATCAGCTCCCGTTCGCCGACGTAGTCGAGCCGGTAGGGCCGGCCGAGCCCCGCCGCGGTGCTGAAGACCTGGGCGGGGCCGGCGAGGTCGAGCAGGTGGACGCCCGGGGCGAGGAGGAGGACGACGCGGGTCACGCGGACGATGCTGCCAGGTGTGCGGGGTCCCCCTCCACCGGACCGGCCGCCGCTCCGGTGTCCGGTCCGCCGTCCGGTCCGCCGTCCGGTCCGGCCGCGAGGTCGGTCTCCTGCTCGGCCTCCCGCTCGGCCTCCAGCTCGGCGACGGTGGTGATCCGCGCGAAGCGGTCGCGCAGTACCGCCACCGTCCGTTCGACGACGGCCTCGGCGCTCAGGCCGCCCACGGGGTTGGTCGTGGTGGCGTCCACGGCGAAGGAGACCCGGTAGCCGAGGTCGCTCGCGACCCGGGTGGTGGTCTCGACGCACTGTTCGGTGCGGATGCCGCAGACGACGAGCTCGGTGACGCCCGCGCCGGTCAGCAACTGCTGCAGCGGTGTGGTGGTGAACGCGTTGTGCGAGGTCTTGTGCAGCACGGGTTCGCCGGCGGACGGCTGGTCGAGTTCGGACATCAGCCGCACATGGCCCTGCTCCGGGTCGAAGACGTTGCCGCTGCCGGGTTCGGTGTGCAGTACCCAGATCACCTGGTCCCCGGCAGCGCGGGCGAGCCGGACGAGCCTGTTCACCGGCTCGGTGATGTCCGGATCGGCGATGGTCGTCCAGAGGTCGGTACGGGCCCGGAAGGACTCCTGGACGTCGATGACAAGCAGCGCTCTGTTCATGCCGACAGTCTGGGCGGCGCCGGGACGCCGCTGACAGGCACGATCGGGGCCGGTGGCGGAACGATCCGGTCACCCCCCGGCCGCGGGTGCCTTCCCGTCTCCGGTTCTCCGCCTGCCGCTCCGCCTCCACTTCGTCCTGGTGTTCCCGCCGTTGCCGGTCCGGACCTATTGCCCCCCGCGTATTCCCGCCCGTAGCCTCTCGCGCAGTTGTGCAGAGCGAAACGCACGTTGCACATGTTGCAACTCGGCATGCTTGGGGGTCTCGTCGTGACGGTCGTCAAGGGCAGACAGCACAGGAACGGGCGACGCCTTCTCGCCCCGCTCATGGCACTCGGGATGGCGGCCGCAGCGCTCGCCGGATGCGCACCCGGCACCTCCGGCGGCGAGGACGGCGGGGACGAGAAGAGCGGCACGGTCCGCGTCTGGCTTTTCCGCGAAGTCGGCAACAAGCCCAAGGAGAAGGTCGTCCGGAAGGTGGCCGACCGGTTCGAGAAGCAGCACGAGGGCGTGCGGGTCGCGGTGCAGTACATCCCCGTCGACAGCCGGGCGGAGAAAATCAAAGGCGCCTTCAACGACCCCGACTCGGCGCCGGACGTCATCGAGTACGGCAACACCGACACCGCCGGATACGTCGCCGACGGCGGACTGGCCGACATCAGCGCCGAGTTCGCGAAGTGGGACGCCGCCGACGACCTCGACCCCACCGCCGAGAAGTCCGTCACCGTGGAGGGCAAGCAGTACGGCGCGCCGCTCTTCGTCGGGGTCCGCGCCCTCTACTACCGCACCGACGTCTTCGAGGACCTGGGCCTGAAGCCGCCCCGCACGCTGGACGAACTGACCCGCACGGCGAAGAAGATCCACGCCGAGCGCGAGGACATGTACGGCATCGCCGTCGGCGGCGCCTACACCTACGGCGCCATGCCCTTCCTCTGGGCGCACGGCGGCGCGCTGGCGAAGAAGGACGGCGAGGGGGAGTTCCGGGCCGCCGTCGACGGCCCCGAGGCGCGCAAGGGCATCGCCGCCTACGCCGCCCTCTTCGGCGACGGGAACTGCCCCGCGGCCAAGTGCGCCGCCATGGGCGGCAACGACACGGTGGAGGCGTTCGCGGGCGGCAAGGCCGCCATGGCCATCGGCGGCGACTTCAACCGGCAGGCGATGGAGGACGGCGCGGCCGCGGGGAAGTACGCCGTCGTCCCGCTGCCCGGCACCGAGCAGGGCAGCGTCGCGCCCGCCTTCGCCGGCGGCAACAATCTCGGCGTCCTCAAGAGCACCCGGCACCGCAGCCTCGCCGTCGACCTGATGGAGCAACTGGCGGGCAAGCGCACCCAGGAGCGGCTGTTCGACGCCATGGGCTTCCTGCCGACCTTCGCCGACACCCGCAAGAAGGTCGCGGCGCGGGAGCCGTTCGTCGGGCCGTTCGTGGCGACCCTGGAGGCCGGTACCGAGTTCGTGCCCGTCAGCCCGGCGTGGGGCCGGATCGACGCCTCGCAGATCCTGCCCGGGATGTTCCAGCGGATCGTCAGCGGCAAACAGGACGTGGCCGAAGCCGCCGCCGACGCGGCCGGGAAGATGGACGAGGCGTTCCACCGGTGAGCGTCCGGCACCGCACGTCCGCCCGCGCCCCCGCCCGGAACGGCGCGCCCGCCCGGGATCGCGCTCCTGCCCGGGACCGCGCCCCCGTCCGGGATCGCGCGCCCGCTCGCGCCCGGCCGCTGCGGCACGCCGGCTGGACGCCCTGGCTCTACCTCGCGCCCGCGCTCGTGGTGCTGGCCGGGCTGCTCGTCTACCCCGTCTACCAGCTCGGGCTGATCTCCGTGCTGGAGTACACCCAGGCGCAGGTCAGCGGCGGGGAGCCGACCAGCTTCCAGGGGTTGGCGAACTACGCCGAACTGTTGGGCGACGCGCAGTTCTGGGACGTGCTGCTGGCTACGGTGGTGTTCGCGGGCTGCTGCGTGCTGGGCACGGTGGCGGTCGGCTGCGGGCTGGCCGTGCTGCTCACCCGGATCCGGGCGCTGCCCCGGCTGCTGCTGATGCTCGCGGCCCTCGGCGCCTGGGCCACCCCCGCGATCACCGGTTCCACCGTGTGGGTGTTCCTCTTCGACCCCGACTTCGGTCCCGTCAACCGGATGCTGGGGCTGGGCGACCACTCCTGGACGTACGGGCGGTACAGCGCGTTCACGCTTGTCCTCCTGGAGGTCGTGTGGTGCTCGTTCCCGCTGGTGATGGTGGTGACGTACGCGGGCATCCGGGCCGTTCCCACCGAGGTGCTGGAGGCCGCCGCGCTGGACGGTGCCGGGGTGTGGCGGACCTGGCGCAGCGTGCTGGCGCCGATGCTGCGCCCGGTACTGATTGTGGTGACCATCCAGTCGGTCATCTGGGACTTCAAGGTCTTCACCCAGATCTATGTGATGACCGACGGCGGCGGGATCGCCGGGCAGAACCTGGTGCTGAACGTCTATGCCTACCAAAAGGCGTTCGCCTCGGCCGAGTACAGCCTCGGTTCGGCAATCGGCGTCGTCATGCTGCTGATTCTGCTCGCCGTCACGCTGATCTATCTGAAGTTGCTCCGCAGGAACGGGGAGGAGATATGAGCACGAGACCGGGAGTCCGCGCGCGGGCGCGGCGGCCGTGGCGTTCCGTGGCCGACGGCGTCGCCGTGCTCATCGCCGCGGCGGTCGCATTCCCCCTCTACTGGATGGTGCTCTCCGCGTTCAAACCGGCCGGGGAGATCCGCTCCGACCGGCCCGTTCCCTGGACGCTCTCGCCGTCCCTCGACGCGTTCCGCCGCGTCTTCGCGCAGGAGGATTTCGGCCGCTATTTCCTCAACAGTCTGCTGGTGGCCGGCACGGTGGTGGTCGCCTCGGCCCTGCTCGCCTTCCTCGCCGCCACCGCCGTCGCCCGCTTCCGGTTCCGGCTGCGCACCACGCTGCTCATCCTCATCCTCACCGCGCAAATGGTGCCGGTCGAAGCGCTGACGATTCCGCTGTTCTTCCTCATGCGGGACATCGGGGCGCTCAACACCCTCCTCTCCCTTGTCCTTCCGCACCTGGCCTTCTCGCTGCCGTTCGCCATCTGGATGCTGCGCGGATTCGTGAAGGCCGTTCCCGAAGCCCTGGAGGAGCAGGCGTTCATCGACGGAGCGAGCCGGACGCGCTTTCTGTGGCAGATACTCTTCCCGCTCGTCCTGCCCGGACTGGTCGCCACGAGCGTCTTCTCCTTCATCTCCACCTGGAACGACTTCCTCTTCGCCAAGTCGTTCATCATCAGCGCGACGGAGAACTCCACCCTGCCGATGGCGCTGCTCGTCTTCTTCGACACCGAAACCCCCGACTGGGGCGGTGTGATGGCCGCCTCCACGGTGATGACCGTGCCCGTGCTCGTCTTTTTCGTCTGCGTGCACCGCCGCCTGGTCTCCGGGCTCGGCGGGGCCGTGAAATAAGGAGGACCGAACATGTCGGCCACTGGCTGGGCGGGGCTCGTCCCGCGTGCGCGCGAGGTGCGGCAGGACGACGGCCCGCCCTTCGTGTGGGGGAGCGGCACCGCGCTCGTCGCCGGCCCGGGGGCGCGCGGCGCCGCCCGCTGGCTGCGCGGCCTCGCGGCGCTCCCCTGGCGCGAGGGCCCCGGGACGCCGGAAGGCCCCGGGGCGCCGGAGACCGCGGAGCACTCCGAGCACTCCGAGCACTCCGAGCACTCCGAGCACCCCGAGCACCCCGAGAACACTGTCGAGTTGCGCATCGACCCCGGACGCGCCTCCGAGTCCTATCTGCTGCACGTCACCGCCGATCGGGTGCTCGTGGCGGGCGGGGACGCCGCCGGGGTGTTCCGCGGGGTGCAGACACTGCGTCAACTGCTGCCGCCCGCGGCGTTCCGCCGGGCCGCGACCGCCGACTCCTGGGAAGTGCCGGCCGGCGCCGCCGAGGACGCCCCGAGGTTCGGCTGGCGCGGGCTGCTGCTCGACACGGCCCGGCACTTCGTGCCCAAGGAGGGCGTACTGCGCACCCTCGACCTGCTCGCCCTGCACAAGCTGAACGTCCTCCACCTCCACCTGACCGACGACCAGGGTTGGCGGATGGAGATCCGCCGCCACCCCCGGCTGACCGAGGTCGGCGGCTGGCGCTCCCGCACCCGGGTCGGCCACCGGGCCTCCCCGCTGTGGGACGAACGCCCGCACGGCGGCCACTACACCCAGGACGACCTGCGCGAGATCGTCGCGTACGCGGCGGAGCGGCACATCACCGTCGTGCCCGAGATCGAACTGCCCGGGCACTCGCAGGCCGCCATCGCGGCGTACCCGGAACTCGGCTCGGCGGACGGCGGCGCGCAGGTGTGGACCGACTGGGGCGTCAGTCCGCACCTGCTGGCTCCCACGGACGAGGTGCTGCGCTTCTACGAACAGGTGCTGGAGGAGGTGCTGGAGGTCTTCCCGTCCCCGTTCGTGCACATCGGAGGTGACGAGACGCCCAAGGACCAGTGGCGGGAGTCGGCCGTCGCCCAGGAGCGCATCGCCCGCGAGGGGCTGCGCGACGAGGAGGCCCTCCAGGCGTGGATGGTGCGGCACTTCGACCGCTGGCTCGCCGAACGCGGCCGTCGGATGACCGGCTGGGACGAGATCCTCCAGGGCGGCACGCTGCGGGACGGGCTCACCCCGGGAGCGGTCGTCTCCTCCTGGCGGGGGTACGAAGGGGGCGTCGCCGCGGCGCGCGCCGGCCACGATGTGGTGATGTGCCCCGAGCACGAGCTGTACCTCGACCGGAGGCAGGCGCCGGGCGAGGACGAGCCCGTGCCGCTGGGGTACGTGTCCACGCTGCGCGACGTGTACGAGATGCAGCCGGTGCCCGCAGAGCTGGAGCGGGAGGGGCACGCGGAGCGAGTGCTGGGGGTGCAGGCCAACATGTGGACGGAGTGCGCGGAGAGCGTCCAGCGGCTGGACTACCAGATGTTCCCGCGGCTCGCCGCCGTCGCCGAGCTGGCCTGGTCCGGACCGGGCCACGCCTACGACGATTTCGCGGCGCGCCTGGCGGACGCGCACCTCGCCCGCCTCGACGCCTGCGGGGTCGCCTACCGTCCTGCCGCCGGGCCCCGGCCCTGGCAGCGGCGGCCCGGGATTCCAGGGCGCCCCCTGGAGTGAACAGACCGCCCGGCACTTCCCTTTCCCCGGCGTTTCACTCCCGGCGCGGGTCAAACGGTGCGAAAGGGCCCATCCCCGGCCCTCGTGTCAGGCGCGGGCCGAGATGTGCCAGAGTTGCCTCGTCCGGGCTGTGAGCACGTACCGTACGGCAGTGCAGCCGGGAGCCCGGTATGTCGGGGAAGGGGCAGCAAGGTGAGCACGCACGTACGGCATGCACCAGACGGCGAACGAGCCGCGCAGGCTGTGCCCCCTGCCGTCATGCTGCCCGCCACGCTGGAGGAGGCCGTCTCGGCGCTCTCCGCGGTACCCGCCGCCGTACCGGTCGCCGGGGGCACCGACCTGATGGCCGACGTCAACTCCGGCCACCTCCGCCCCGCCGCACTGGTCGGCCTCGGCCGGATCAGCGAGATCCGCGGCTGGTCCTACCAGGACGGGCACGCCGTACTCGGCGCCGGACTCACCCACGCGCGCATGGGCCGCCCCGACTTCGCCGCGCTCATCCCCGCGCTCGCCGCCGCGGCCCGGGCCGCCGGACCCCCGCAGATCCGGAACGCGGGGACGCTCGGCGGCAACATCGTCAGTGCCTCGCCCACCGGGGACGCGCTGCCCGTGCTGGCCGCGCTGGAGGCCACCCTCTCCATCGCGGGCCCGGAGGGGGCACACCGCGAACTCCCGGTCAGCCACCTGCTCGCCGGAATGGACATCCTCCGGCCCAGCGAGGTCGTCGGCTATGTGAAGGTTCCGCTGCTGCACGCCCCGCAGACCTTCCTCAAGGCCACCAGCCGTACCGGGCCCAGCCGCGCGCTGGCCTCCGTCGCCGTCGTCCTCGACCCGATGCGGCGCGGCGTGCGGTGCGCGGTGGGCGCCGTCGCACCGATGCCGCTGCGGCCGCTGGAGGCCGAGCAGTGGATCGCCACCCTCATCGACTGGGACGGCGACCGCTCGCTGGCCCCCGAGGCGCTGACCGCCTTCGGCGAGTACGTCGCGATGGCCTGCATCCCCGACCCGCTTCCGGCGGGCCCCGAGGAGAACCCGGGGCCGGCCCCCCAGCTTCCGCCCGCGGCGCTGCACTTGCGGCGTACCGTGGCGACACTGGCCCGCCGGGGACTCGGGAGGGCTCTCGCATGAGCGGCACACCACAGGCACCACAGGGCAACGGGAACGGACACCGGAACGGGGGCGCGGGACCGCACGCGGGTGCGGAGCCGCACGGACATGTGAACGCGCACACGGACACGGACGAGTACGGCAACGGCGCGGGCGGCGCCGCACAGTACGGCGGCGATCCCTGGGCCGCGCAGGGCGCCGCACCCGACCCGTACGGCCGGCAGCCGGAGCCCGACCCGTACGCCCAGCAGACGGAGCACGGGCAGCACGTGCCCAGGAGTTGGGGCGGCGGCGAGTACGACGCGGACGCCACCGCCTTCGTGCAGCTGCCCAGCGGCGGGGGGGGGGGGGGGGGGGGGGGCGGGCCGGCCCGCCCCCCGCGCGCCCGCGCCCGCGCGGGCCCGCGCCCCCCCCCCCCCACCCCCCCCCCCCCCCCCCCCCCCCCGCC
>NZ_JBIAGB010000039.1:0-4835 GCF_042869575.1 Streptomyces sp. NPDC006925 | reverse complement strand
GGGGGGGGGGGGGCGGGGGGGGGGGGGGGGGGGGGGGGCGGGCCGGCCCCCGGCGGTCCCGCGGGGGCGGGGGGGCGGGCCCCCCCCCCCCCCCCCCCCCACCGCTGGCCGCGCCCGGTACCGGGCAGGGCGGCTACACCCCGCCGTCCATCGACCCCGCGCACCACCCCGCGGACGGCGGAGCCCCGGACCCCGGCGCCGATCCGGCCGCCGGACAGCACTGGGTGCTGCCGTTCGCACCCGGGAGCGAGCCGGGCGCCGCGGTCCCCGGACCGCACGGGCCCGGGGGAGCCGACGCGCACCCCGCGCAGTACGCCGCGGCACCCGAACCCGGCCACGGCCCACTCGGCGGACCCGGCCCCCACCCGCAGGACGCGCCGCACCCGCCCGCGGCCGACGGGTCAGCGGGGCTCGGCCGAGGCGCGGCCGCCGCGCTCGCGGGCTCGCACGAGGCCCGTACCGGCCGCCGCCCCCTGGGCCCGGGTGTGGCACCCCCCGCGGCGCCGGACGGCAACCCCGCGCCGCCCGCGCCCGGATCCGCGCCCCCCGGTGCGCCCGCGCCGGGCCCGCACGCTCCCGCGGCCTCCGCGCCCGCGGCCCCCGAGGCGCCGGCGCCCGCCTGGACGCCCTCCTCGCCGACGTCGGCCCCGCACTGGGACTCCGCGGCGCCCGCCCCCGGGCAGATGCCGCACCCGGACATCCCCGGACCGCCGCCCGCACCCGAACCGGGCGGCGCCGACCGCCCCTTCCCGGACGCGCCGGACGCGCCCGCGTACCGGTTCCCCAGCGCCCCCACCGCGGACGGACCCGCCGGGACACCCGACGCCGAGCCGCGGCACCCCGGCAACCCAGGCGCCGCGGCATCCGCCCCCCCGGAGTACCCGCAGCCGCCCGAGGCGCAGCACGGAACGGTCGGACAGCCCGCCGCCGACCCCGGGATCGTCGCGGCCGAACCGCCCGCGCCGCCCGCCGCGCCGGAGCACCACGCGGACGCCGAGGTGACCTCGCTGGCCGAAGCCGCCCCGGCCCCGGTGCCCGCGCAGCGGACCGCCGCCGCGCAACCCGTCGGCACCGAGCCGGTGGAGGCCGCGGACGCAGGGGAGGCGGCTCCCTCCGCGGAGTCCTCCGGTGCGTACCCGGAACCCCCGGTCGGCGGCCCGGCGGACGGCTCCGCAGGCGCCGGGCCCGACAGCGGCCCGGAACCGGTCCACCCGCCCGAGGACGGCATCCCGGAGGCGCCCGGGGGCGGTGTCCCGGAGCCATCCGGGGACGGCGCCGCCCCCGCGGCCGAGGAGGACGCGGCGCCGGTCCCCGAGACCGTCGAGACCGAGGACGAGCACCCGCACGTCTCGTACGAGCTGCGGGTCAACGGGGTCGACCGCCCCGTCGCCAGCGCCTGGATCGGCGAGTCGCTGCTGTACGTGCTGCGCGAGCGGTTGGGCCTCGCCGGAGCCAAGGACGGCTGCTCGCAAGGCGAGTGCGGAGCCTGCTCGGTGCAGGTGGACGGGCGGCTCGTGGCCGCCTGCCTGGTACCCGCCGCCACCGCGGCCGGGAGCGAGGTCCGCACCGTCGAGGGCCTGTCGGTCGACGGCACCCCCTCGGACGTGCAGTGCGCGCTCGCCGAGAGCGGCTCCGTGCAGTGCGGGTTCTGCGTACCCGGACTCGCGATGACGGTGCACGACCTGCTGGAGGGCAACCACGCGCCCACCGACCTGGAGACCCGCAAGGCGATCAGCGGCAACCTGTGCCGCTGCTCCGGGTACCGCGGGGTGGTGGACGCCGTCCGCACCGTCGTGGAGCAGCGCGCGGCCCGGGCCGAGCAGGAGCACCAAGCGCCGGAGGCGCACCCGGCCCCCGGCGGGCAGCCCCACGCCCCCGGCCCCGACCCGCAAGGCGGCTACGACGCAGGGCAGCAACCGGGCGGCTACCAGCAGGACTCCTGGGCTCCCGGCGGCTACCAGCAGGGCGGCTACGGGCAGGCCGGCTATCAGCAGGGCGGCCATGAGCAGGGCGGCCACGGCCCCGACGGGCACCCGGCGCCCCCCGGCCCGGACGGCTACGGCACCGACGGCCACGGCGGCGGCGCTCCCGGCTACGGGCCCGACCCGGCGGCACCCGCGTACCCGGGCCCGCCCGAGGCTCCCGGCACCCACGACAGCGGTACGTGGGACGAAGGCGGCTACGGCGCCCACATCCCGCACCAGAGCCGATACCCCGGGAACGGCGGCACGCCCTGATGCCCCCGGCCCCCGCGGCAGCGACCCCCACACCCGGGTGCACCGTGCACGCACCCTGCACAGAAAGGCGGCGGCATGACGGAAACGGCTGACGGGCACACCGGCGCCGGAGGCGCCGCCCCGCTGCCGGGCCCCCGCGGTGAGCCCGACCCGCACGGCCTGGGCGTCTCCGTCCTCCCCACCGACTCCTACGCCAAAGCGCAGGGCACCTTCCCCTACGCAGCGGACCTGTGGGCCGAAGGGCTGCTGTGGGCCGCGGTGCACCGCTCGCCGCACCCGCACGCGCGGATCGTCTCCATCGACACCGAAGAAGCCGCCAAGATGCCGGGCGTGCTCGCGGTCATCACCCACGAGGACATCCCCGGCGACTCCGCGCACGGACGCAGGATCGCCGACCAGCCCGCGTTCGCCCGCGACGTGGTGCGCTACTTCGGCGAGCCGATCGCCGCCGTCGCCGCCGACCACCCGGACACGGCACGGCTGGCCGCCGCGGCCATCGCCGTCGAATACGAGGTGCAGGAAGCCGTCACCGACCCGGAGAAGGCGTTCGAGGCCGAACCGCTGCACCCGGACGGCAACCTGCTGCGGCACATCCCGCTGCGCTACGGCGACCCCGAAGCCACCGGCGACGTGGTCGTCGAGGGCCTCTACCGGATCGGCCGCCAGGACCCGGCGCCGATCGGGGCCGAGGCCGCGCTCGCCGTACCGCGCCCGGACGGCGGCGTGGAGATCTACACCGCCTCCACCGACCCGCACACCGACCGCGACCTGGCAGCCGCCTGCTTCGGACTCCCGCCCGAACAAGTCAAGATCGTCGTCACCGGGGTGCCCGGCTCCATGGGCGACCGCGAGGACGCGGCGCTCCAGATCCCGCTCGGACTGCTGGCGATGCGCACCGGCTGCCCCGTCAAAATCGCGCTCACCCGCGAGGAATCCTTCCTCGGCCACGCACACCGCCACCCCACCCTGCTGCGCTACCGCCACCACGCGGACAACGCGGGCAACCTGGTCAAGGTCGAGGCGCAGATCCTGCTCGACGGCGGCGCCTACGCGGACACCTCGTCCGACGCGCTCGCCGCCGCCGTCTCCTTCGCCTGCGGGCCCTACGTCGTCCCGCACGCCGTGATCGACGGCTGGGTCGTCCGCACCAACAACCCACCCTCCGGCCATGTGCGCGGCGAAGGCGCCCTCCAGGTGTGCGCCGCCTACGAGGGCCAGATGGACAAACTCGCCGAACGGCTCGGCCTCGACCCCGTCGAAGTACGCAGGCGCAACGCCATGGCCACCGGCGACCTGCTGCCCACCGGCCAGACCGTCACCTGCCCGGCGCCCGTCGCCGAACTCCTCACCGCCGTCCACGAGGCGCCGCTGCCCCCGCTGCCCAAGGACGCGCCCGAGGACGACTGGCTGCTGCCCGGCGGCCCCGAAGGCGCCGGCGATCCCTCGGCCGTGCGGCGCGGCGTGGGCTACGCGCTCGGCATGGTCCACATGCTCGGCGCCGAGGGCACCGACGAGGTCTCCACCGCCACCGTCAAAGTCAGCGGCCCCGTCGCCACCGTGATGTGCGCCGCCGTCGAGTCCGGCCAAGGCTTCGACACCCTCGCCCGGCAGATCGTCCAGGAAACCCTCGGCATCGAAGAAGTGCACGTCGCCTCCGTCGACACCGACCAGCCGCCCTCCGGCGCCAGCGGCCGCGGCCGGCACACCTGGGTGTCGGGCGGCGCGGTGGAACGGGCCGCGAAGATGGTCCGCACCCAACTCCTGCAGCCCCTCGCCGCGAAGTTCGGCATGTCCACCGAACTGCTCACCATCTCCGAGGGCAAAATCACCTCCTACGACGGCGTGCTCTCCACGACAGTCGCCGAAGCCCTGGAGGGCAAGGAACTGTGGGCCACCGCGCAGTGCCGCCCGCATCCCACCGAACCGCTCGACGAATGGGGCCAGGGCGACGCCTTCGTCGGACTGGCCTTCGCCGCCGTGCGCGCCGTCGTCGACGTCGACATCGAACTCGGCTCCGTACGAGTCGTCGAAGTAGCCCTCGCCCAGGACGTCGGTGCCGTCCTCAACCCCCGCCAGCTGCGGGCCCGCCTCGAAGCCGGCATCACCCAGGGCATCGGCACCGCCCTCACCGAACATCTGCGGGTCGCCAAAGGCGTCGTGCGGCACGCCGACTTCACCGCCTACGCCCTGCCGACGGCGCTGGACGCGCCGGACATCCGCATCGTCAAGCTCATCGAGGAACGGGATGTGGTGGCGCCGTTCGGGGCGAAAGCCGCGTCGTCCGCGCCGGTCGTCACCACGCCGTCCGCGGTCGCTGCGGCGGTGCGGGCTGCGACGGGGCGGCCCGTCAATCGGATGCCGATCCGTCCCCAGGCCGCGGTCAGCCCCACCTGACGCCGGGCGCCCCCTTGCGGGGGCGCCCCCCTTTGCGGGGTGCGTTCCCCCCATCCCGTTGTTTGCCGGGTGCGGCGTTCGTTGTCGGGGGCTTCGCCCCCGAACCCCCTTTGTCCTCGCCGGACGGGCGTTGGGGCGGCTCCGCCCCCCAACACCCCCCGCTAGTGGGCTTCGCCCCCTAGGACCCCCAGCCGCACCCATGTG
>NZ_JBIAGB010000038.1:0-40231 GCF_042869575.1 Streptomyces sp. NPDC006925 | reverse complement strand
GAAGCCCTGGTCCAGGAACGGGACCAGCTCGCCGAGAAGGCACACGAAGCCAAGGAGGAGCTGGACCGGACGCGCGGGCAGTTGCAGACCCTGCAGGAGGAGAAGCGGGCTCTCGGCGCCCGGCTGAGGGCGCTGGAACAGGCGCGAGGCGAGCACGCGGCCACGGTTCCGGCGCAGCCCCGCCCGACCTCGGTGTCCCCGGCTCGGGGGGACTCGGCCGGCCCGCGGGTGCAGGCCGATGTGGAAGGCGCAACGAGTCAGCCCACGCGTGCGCTGGTCGCCGACATCTACCGGGGGCTGAACGAGCAGCAGCGTGCCCTGCGGGGTCGCCCGCTGGCTCAGGTCATCTGCGAGGCAGCTGCGGACCGGGGCGAAGAGCTGAAGGTGGACACGGTGCGACGCACCCACATCTCCGCGGACCTGCTGGCCGAGTACCTGAGCCCGGAGCGGCATGGGTCCGGAGCGTGAAATCTGTCCACAGGCTGACGGGGGCAGAGTGGAAATCAGGGCCGCATCTGTCAGTGATGCGGCGTATACAAACAGGAGTGGCCCCGGTGGTGCATGAAGAGCTTGGCGGCTACAGCACCTCCGGGGCCCCGACGAAGGAGACCTTCGTGAGCGACAACAGTAAGGCCAGCGAACCGAACGACTCGACCACCCTCTCGGACAACCGTGTCCCGGCGCCGACCGAGAAGGAAGCGTGGAAGCCCCACCAGGGCACCCCGAACACTCCGGCGGTGCCGGTCTTCGGCCGCCCCACCGTGCGCTACACCGCACTGGCCGTCCCCGCCTCGCTCCTCGCGGCCGAAACCCAGACCAGCGAAGACGGGTCGGGCAACCTGCTGGGCACAGTCGTGGGCGGCCTCGCCGAGGCGGGCGGCGCGCTGCTGACGGAGCAGCCCCTCCTGTCCGTGGCCGTGATCGGGGGCCTGGTGGGCGCCGGCTACACGAAGATGCGCAAGGACTTCGACTTCACGCGGGAGGACGACGGCTTCGCCAGGCGGCGCGAGCTGCGCGCGAACCTGAGCCGCCGCCAGCTGGTCAAGAAGCGCCGCACGCTGCGCCCCTCGCTGGCCGACGTGCCGGGACGGTCGGTGCCCACCAACGCCGTCGGCATCTACATCGGCAAGTGCCGCAAGACCGGCTTGCACCTGTACATGTCCATCGAGGAGAGCAGCCTGATGCTCGCCCCGATGGGCGCGGGCAAGACCGCGAAGATCGCCAACTGGATCATCGACGCAGAGGGCCCGGTCCTCGCGACCAGCACCAAATTCGACGTGGTCGAGTGGACGGAGCGGCTGCGATCCAGGGTCGGACGTGTCCTGGTGTGGAACCCGCAGGGGATCGCCACGCGGGCATCGGACATCGCCTGGGACCCGGTGATCGGCTGCGCCGACCCGGAACTGGGCGTCGAGCGGTCGATGCGCAGGGCCAAGTACCTGCTGGACGGGTCGGATGCGACCGCCGGCCTGGAGAACCGCAGCTTCTGGGAGAGCGCCAGCTACTCGGTGCTGAAGGCGTTCCTGTGGGCCGCAGACGCGGCGGACCTGTCCCTGCTGGACGTGGCGCGCTGGTCCAAGAGCGTCGCGAACACCGAGGCCATCAAGATTTTCGAGAAGTTCGAGCAGCCCGACCCCAGGAATCCGCACCGCCCGGTCGCCCCCCGCGGCTGGAAGGCAGACCTGATGCAGGTGCAGATGGTCAAGGGCAAGCCCACGACCAGTGAGAACGTCTTCGGCACGCTGGCCAAGACGTTCATGTTCCTCGACGCGCCGCGCGTACAGCGGATCATCGAGAAGGCGCACCAGGTCGACCAGTTCGACATCTCGGGCTACCTGCGTTCCCAGGACACCCTCTACCTCCTCGGGCGCGACGACGGCAGGGGTAGTGTCGGCCCGCTGTTCACCGCCTTCACCGGCGAGCTGTACGAAGCAGCGCGCGCGCTGGCCCCGATGAACCCGGGCGGTCGCCTGGACCCGCCCTGGACGATGGTCCTGGACGAAGCGGCGCTGATCTGCAGCGTGCCGCTGGAGCGGTGGACGGCTGACAGTCGTGGCCTGGGTATCAGCATCCACGCGGTCTTCCAGTCCCCGGCACAGATCATGGAGCGCTGGGGGCGCTACGGGTACCAGACCATTTGGGACAACTGCGTGAAGCTCGTCCTGGGTGGCCTCTCGAACGAAGACCACCTGGAGGGGCTCTCGCGGCTGTGCGGCAAGCACTACGTGAAGCGCGAATCCCGCTCCACGAACCCGGGTCCGGACGGCACCATGCGCGCCAGCGTCTCCCACACCCAGGTCGAGGTCGAGACCATGACCCCGTCGCAGATCATGAACCTCGAACCGGGGCAGATCCTCGTGCTGCGCAAGCACCTCGGCGGCCCCGTCGTCGTGAAGTTCACCCCGGTCTGGAAGCGCAAGGACATCAAGGAAACGGAGAAGGCCGACAAGAAGGCGGCCAAGGAGGTGCTCAAGGCACACAGGCGCAAGGAGTCGGCTGCCGCGGTTCCGCCGCTGTCGGCTCCGGCCGACGTGTGGGGCCCGCCTCGGCAGCAGGACCCCTGGGCGCCGGCCGAGCCGGAGACCAGCCCGTGGACGGCTGATCCGGCGGCCAGCAGCTGGACCTCCGCCCCGGCCGGACGTCATCTGCGGGTTGCCGGGAGCGAGGACGCTCCGCCCCTGTCCCCGGGGGCAGGGCAGCCGCCGGTGGTGGTGCCGCCCAAGCCTGCCTACGCGCCCACCGAACATCTGGAGCAGGTGCCGCCGCAGCCGGAGCCCAAGGAAGACCTGATCGAGCCGACGCGCCTGAGCAAGACGGGCACGGACGCTGCTGATCCGTACGCGGCCTTCAACGACGACGATGACCCGTGGGGCCGCTAAATGGCGGAGATGAAACTCGACCCGATGGAGATGCTGCTGCGGCTGACGGGCGATCTGTCCGCTGTCCGCGGCCGTCTCCAGACCCTGGAGGATGAGAACCTCCCGGCCACTCTGGAGGGTCTGGACACGAAGGTCGGCCAGCTCAAGGAGTCGCTGGCCGCCGTGGTCGAAGCCGTCGGCCAGCTCATGGCCGACCCCGAAGAAGAGCCGCCGCCGGAATGGCCGGGCACCACCCCGAACTGGACCGACGACCTGGACCAGGATCAGGCCCGGGAGCTGTGGGACGGACTGACCGAGTGGTGCCAGAACACCCTGTGGCCCATCTACGCCAGGCCGGTGTGGCGGCCCTGCTGGTACCTGCACAAGCGGCTCGTGATCGAGCTGACGGCCCTGTGGCGGAACTACGAGTGGTCCTACGAGGACAAGGCGCCTCCGACCCGCGTCTCCGAGTGGCACGCGCGCTGGTGGCCCCATGTCGAGAAAGTCCTGGAGAAGGAGCTGAGCAACTGCGGCATGCCTCGGGACGGGCTCCCGAAGCCCCGGCACCCCGTTCCCGTTCCGGTGCAGCCGACGATGGAGAACGAGAATCCGCCGCCGCCGCCCTTCACTGAGAGCGACTTCGTCGACCACCGGTTCTTCGAACGTGTAGAGAAGGACATCGCTCGGCGCCGCGAGCCGGAAGGCGACGACACCTGATCCTGAGCACGGAGCGAGGGGGTCACCCAAATTTGGGTGACCCCCTCTCGTGTGTGCGCCGACTACCGGCTCTGGAGAACCTCGTCGGCCAGCTGCGCAATGGACAGAGCCGCCGCGCTGATCTCCTTCAGCGTCCCGGTGGGGACGTCCTTCAGCCCGCCCTCTTCGCTCGCGGCCAGCAGCTCCTGCAGTACATCGCGCATCTGGCCGGCCCGGCGGCCCTCCGGGAGTTCGTCCTGGACGATCTCGGCGTCGACCACCGTCTCGTCAGCCTCGCCCGCGGGGGCTGCGGAGTCACCCGAATTTGGGTGGCTGCCAGTCCCCAGCGCCCCTTCCCGGGGCTCTCCGGACGCCTTCTTCGCCCGCTTCGGCTTCGCCTCGATCGCCTGCTGAAAAGTGATCGCGGTCGTCAGCGCCGGCGACTCGGCACTCCGGGCCAGCTCGACCAGGCCGTCGACCACACCGGCCGTCACGCGGTGGCGGCGCTCGGCGGCCCACACCCGCAGCGCGACATACGCGCGGGCGGTCACGTCCCGCCCGTGCTGCTCGACCATCGGCAGCAGCTGCTGCACGTGGGAGTCGGGGATCGAGCGGGGCCGGTCCTGCTGCTCGGCGATGGCCCTGAGTAGCGGCCACTGCTGAATGCGCCGGTTGACCTCCGACTCCGACTCACCGAACTGGTCCTGGCAGTAGTCCGCCCATGTCCGGCCGCCGCCGCGGTGCAGGCGCCGGGAGCGAACGACGTGAGCGGCCTTCCACTTCATCCACTCAGCCCGGGTGCCGTTGGCGAACGCCGCTTCACAGTGCCCCAGGGTGTCGACCTCCTCGGGCGTCAGAGCGCCTTCGGCCTCGACCTCGACGGGCTCGGGGATCAGGTCCGGCGTGAAGGGCTGGGGGCGGTAGGGCTCCGGCACGGCGGCGGACGCCTTCGGAGTCCTTTCCCGTGCCGGCCCCGGGACTGCTGCTGGCGCTTCGGGCGCGGCCTCGGCCTGTCGGCGTGCCTCGGCTGCGGCAGCGCGCCGTGCTCGGATCTCCTTTTGGGAAGGGCTCACCGGGCCTCCCGGCCGCCGGGCAGCAGCCCGCGCTTCTTCATCTCCGTCACCAGAGCGCCGAACGCCGTCTTGGCGGCCCCCTCCACGGGGGCGCCCATCGAGTCGCCGAAGCGTTCGGTACGCGGGATGACCGTGGTGAACACCTCGTACCCCTCCTTGGCCATCTCCTCGCGGTAGTAGCCGGTCGAGGACGCGTTCGCCACGGTGCGGTTGAGCAACACCCATGTCTCGGGCTTCTTGCCGGTGGCCCTCAGCGGGGCGCTGCTCGCCAGGATGTCCTTGAAGGGCTTGGCGGTCTCCGGCTCGCAGATCCGCTCCCAGTCGCCAGAGGTCGGCGACATGTGCAGGATCACCAGGTCGGCGACGCGGAGAATGGAGTCCGCGATGAAGATGTGGTTCTCGGTGTGCCCGCAGTCCACCATCGCGATGCCCTTGTCCGTGGGCGGCACGACCTCCTGGTGGAACTTGGCGGACGCCCGCAGGTGCACGGGGAAAGCGAAGTTCCCCTTCTCCGGCTGGCTCCAGCTCCAGAACTGCTTGCTGTGGTCGGCGTCGTACCCGACGACGTCGTAGCCTTCCTCGTCCTCCAGCAGGGCGTGCGACAGCCACCCGGTGTCGGTGGTCTTGCCCGTCGTGCGGGGCGACATGTTCGCGATGAGCATGGCCGGAGCCTATGGGCACAGCCGAGATCAATACATCCACACGCCCACGGCGCCGACTCCGCCACTCCGCTGCAGTCCGGCCCAGGCCCTACTCGGAGATCGGACGCTCAGCGGTGGAGAATCCCATGGCCCATTCCACGGTGCGCTTCACCCCGCCGGCATACCACTCGGACACCCCGGGCCACTTGTGCTCGAAGACGGCGTCCTGGGCGTGCAGCCTGACCGACTTGACCGGCAGGCGCGGGTACGGGTGGCTCTCCACCGAGATGGGGGCTGCCTCCCGCTCGCCCAGCAGCCACCTGGTGGTGTCGATGATCCCTTCCAGCCCGCTGGCCAGGCCGCGGGGGGAACACCAGGAGACGCGGACTTCCACCGGGTCGAGGGGCAGCGAGGCGAGAGCATCGTCCCGCAGCGTCTGCACTTCGTCCCGCGAGCGGGTCACACCCTCCGGCAGCTCCTGCCCCGTGGCCCCGGTCGAGGCGCCCTTGGAGGACGACCGTTCCCACTCCGGGGGAAGCCCTGCCGGGTCCCTCCACCACGCTTCAGTCATGCCAGCACGGTAGCGGGCGGCGCAGACACGGCACAGAACGCAGCAGAGAGGCCAGCGGGACATCCCGCTGGCCTCCGGCTACATGTCGATGTCGCGGTCCATCTCGGGCATTGGCGGAGGCGGAGGCGCGGGTGCCGGCGTCGCTGGTTCGGGGACGGCGGCTTCGATGTCCTGATCGTGCCCGGCCAGCTCCGGGCCCGGCCTCTCGTACTCGGCCTCGAAGCCGATTCCCGCATCGCGGCGAGCGCGGTCGGCTTCCTCGCTCTGGGGCTCCAGCTCGGACTCGCGCTGCTGCTCGGCGGCCCGTTCGCGCTCCTGGGCGCGCTGTTCGAGCACCTGCTGGGCGGCACGGGCCTGCTCCAGAGCCTGAGCCATCCCCTCCTCGACCGACGTCTGCTGGTCCGCGAGGGGGGAGGTCTCGTCAGCACCGGCGGCCTCGGGGGCATCGACCTCGGACTCCGGCACCCGGTGGTCCAGCTCCGTGCGGGCGAGGTCGGCCTCGTCGCGCACGACCTGCGTCTCCTCGGCCCACCGTTCGCGGGTCTCGTGGATCTCCTGGTACGTGTGCGCCCTCTCGCCCATCGTCTCGGCGATGTCGCGACTGGTCTGGGCCCGGTCCAGAGTCTCCGCCACCCTCTCGCTCGGCTCGATCTGCGCCTGAAGAGTGGGGGCCTGCTGCAGCGCCATCACCTGTGCGAGGGCCTGCTGATGGTCGTTGTAGCCGGTCGCCGTGGCGTAGGTGTGCATCGTCTCGGTGAGGCGGTCTTCGTGCTGGGCAGCGTCCCGCTCCGCCATCTCCCGGGCACGCAACTCCATCTGCACTGCCTGGTCGGCGAAGTCCCGCTCGGAGGCGAATGCCTTCTGCATGTCGTCGGCGACATAGGGCGGGGCCCAGCTCTCCTCCCGGTCCGCACGCTCGATCATCTGCCGGAGCGTCTCGTCGGACGCACGCGCGATGTCCGCCTCCCGCTCGTCGACCCCCAGTGCCCGGCGTGCTCGCTCCCAGTCGGCGCGGGCCTCGACCGATCCGCGGGGCGGCTGCTGACCGATGGCGTTGCGCTCGTCGTCGTGGCCGTGAGCCTCGCGGTACCGCTCTACCCGGCCAGCCCGCAGCTCCCAGTCGGCGCGCGCGGTCGGGTCCTCGGGCACCGGGCCCAGCCGCTCGATCGCCCACGCGGGCTGGTCCTCGGCAACGCTCTGTCCGAGTCGCTCAACGCGCTGGTCCATCTCGGCCGCCCACTCGGTCATGAACCGGCCCAGGTCACCCGGCATGTCCGGGGTGCGGGAGGCGTAGGAGTCCATGGCCTCCCACTCGGCGTCGCGCTCATCGGCCTGCCGCTGGGCGACCTCGATGTCCTGGCCAGCGTGGAGAACTTCCACGTTCACAGCGAAGGCTTCTGTCTGGGCCATCAGCTGCTGGAGGTGGAGGTCGACATCCTGCTGCACGTCGCTCGGGTCCGTCTGTCCGGCCTCGATCCCGGCCTCGATCGCTGCGGTGACCTTCTGCTGCTGCTCGACCACCGCCGCCCGCTGCTCCGCCTCCTCACCGCGGACCTTGGTGCGCTCGGCGTCCTCGACGGCCCGCTCCAGGCGCCAGTGCAGGGTCGCAGCGTGGTCCTCGGCGCTCTCCAGTTCCCGGGAGCGGGCGGTACGCACCAGCAGGTCCTCGGCGTCGTGCCCCTGCTCCTCGACGTGCCGGGCAAGCCGCATCAGGCTGCCGTACGACTCCTCGGAGCGCAGCCGCTCATACTCCTCGCCGCCCAGCGCCTGGTAGAGGGCCCGGCTGTACTTCTCCTCAGCCTGCTGGTCCTTGACTCCCGACCAGGTCGGCTCCAGGACCGCGAGGTGCTCGCGGCGCTCCAGCTCGGCCTCGATCGTCCGCGTCGCGGTCTGTTCCAGCCCGGAGCGCTGCAGCGCCGAACTGAGCGTGGCGAGGTGGTCCGGGATCTCCTCGTGCTTGAGGCCATCCCCCTGCCGGTGGGTGATGACGTATCCGTAGTTGCCGCCCTCGCCGCGAGTGAGCATGACGTACAGCGACTCGCGGCTGGTCGTCTCATCGACCAGGGAGTGGCAGACCCCGACCGTGCGGCCCTGGGCGCCGTGCACCGTCGCGGCATAGGCCAGCTCGACGTGCTCCTGCACGTACGTGGCTGGCAGGTGCATCCGGGCGCCGTCCTCCAGCTGCACCAGCAGTGCCCCGTTGTCGCTGATCCCGGTGACCTCGGCGACTGTGCGGTTGACCGCGAAGTCGCCGTTCTCGGCGGTGATCGTCCGGTCGTTGCGGCGCAGCTGGATGTGGTCGCCCACGCCTGCCTTGGTCTCGACGCCGTGCTCCTCGCGGCCAGTGCGCAGCACCACGCCGTCCTCAGCGACCTGCCCGGCGCGGACCAGGTCGGCACGCACACGGGCGGACAGCTCCGCGACCTGGGCGTTGTCCTGGGCGATGAGCAGGGGGTTCTTGCCGTCGAGGTGGTCGGTCAGCCATGCCTGGTAGGCGCGTTCGGTCATCTCCTCGGCGGAGCCGCCGCGGAAGCGGCTGTGCAGTTCGTACTGCTCCAGCGCGGCGGCGTCGCCGGTGCGCAGCTTGAGGGAGGCGTCGGCCTCCCATTGCCGTGTGACCTTCTCGCCGGTGGCAGGGTCGACGTCGCGGAAGCGGCGGACCTCGTCGAGGATGTGGACGCCCGGGGCCTCCTCGACCCACTGGGCGAATACGCCGCCCGCGCCGACTGCAGGGAGCTGGTACGGGTCGCCAGCCGGGACGCACTTCGCACCGCTGGCCTCGATCAGCGCACGAACAGCGTCGATGTCCGTGGTGTCGGTCATCCCGTTCTCGTCGAGGATGACCAGCGCTCCTTGCGGGATCCGGTAGGTCTCGGCGTCAGGAACGTGCTTCCCCTCGGCGAGCGCCTTGTTCTTCAGCAGGAGCATGTCGATGTTGGTGACGTTCTCGATGCCCTCATCGCGCAGGACTTCGGCGGCACGCTGACCGCTGGCCAGGCCGATGACCTGCCGGTCCGCGTGGGACTCCCACAGCTCGGTGAGGGCGGCCAGGCTGTAGGACTTGCCCGCGCCGGCCGGGCCGACCAGCACGTCGACCCTGCGGCCCGAGGTGGCTGCGCCCCGAACGAAGTCCGCCTGGGCTCCCTTGAGACCGCGGCGCTGGATGACGTCCTCGACCAGCTCCCTTGGCACGGTCGGGGCGCCGCGCTCGCCTGCGAACACGCGGAGCCGCTCCTCGACGCGCAGATGTTCCTCGGTTGCGTACCGGTCCCAGGTCGAGGGGTTGGGCTCGTAGACGAACGAGCCGTCGCGGCGCTGCAGCTCGGCCGGGATCTCGACCAGGGCCGGGGCCTTGGTGCACACCACGCCGTTGTCGGCGGTGGGGGAGAGCGCGTCGTCGGCCAGTTGGTTGATCAGGGCGGTGACCTGGTGGGCCTCCAGTCCGCCGAGTGTGTCGGGCAGCTGCTTGGTCAGCTCCACGATCAGGTCGGGGCGGGTCCAGGTCGGCTTCGTCTCCTGCGCCGCGGCGACTGCCCGGCGCTGGATGACCTCCGGGTCGAAGGACCTGGCCGGGCGGTGCAGCTGGTGCACGGCGGAGCGCTCGGCGACTTGGTCCGGGACGTCGGCGAGGCTCTCGCGGAAGCGGTCCTGCGTGGTCGCCTCCCACCGCTGGAGCAGCTGGTCACGGCTGGTGGCGTCGTGCTTCTTGGCGTTGCGCTGGTCGAGGGTGACGTACTCCGACATCCGGGCCAGTACGTAGGCGCTCGGTTCGACGCCGTGGGTCTCCTCGTACGCCCTGGCCAGCTCGGCGACGCCTTCGACGATGCCCCGTCGGCGGCTGCTGTGCAGGTCGCGCTGTTCCTGGCTGATGCCCACGATCTCGCGTGCCTTGCCGTCGGGGCGCATCTCGACGCGGACGCCCATCACGCGCTCCAGCGCCTCGCCCGCGACCATCTCCGACAGGTGCCCGGCGGCCTGCTTGTGCTTGAACAAGCCGCGCCCGTCCAGGGAACGCCACACCGTCGTCTCCTGCCCGGTGACCGGGTCGACGTCCGTGGTCTTGACCTTGGCCAGCACGGGGACGTGCACGTGGAGCTGCGGGTCGTCGTTGCGGCTCGTGTGCTGTGCGAACGCCCCGGCGATGAACTCATGGGCATCCACGTACCGCCCGGCCGCCCGGCCCTCGACGGCCTGGCCGTGGTGCCCGGCACGCGAGTAACCCGCCTCCTCCTGCATGTGCTGCAGCCCGGCCTGGACGCCTTCCTTCCAGCAGTCCCAGACCTGTTCGGCCTGACGGCTGTACTCCGCGGCCGTCTCCTCGTCGCCAGCCTCGCGCGCCTCCATCGCCTTGACCTGCAGCGAGGCGTGATAGACCGACCACGACTTCGGGGCGGAGAACGTCAGGTCGTAGTAGAGCGTCGCCGACGGGGCCTCCTTGCGGACCGACAGCTCGATGCTCTTGGCCTGCTCAGGGCTCAGCTCGCCGCTCGGGGCCTGCTCCCGGGCCTTCTCCAAGGCCGCGTCCAGGCGCTTCTCGAACGCCTTCTCGTAGCTCTTCGGCGGGTTCCCCAGCGTCGCGTCCTTGCGGATGGCCTTCTCCGCCTTGGCGTACTCCGCGGTGCCCCGCTCGTGGGGGATCGCGTCGAGCTGGGCGTACATCTCGTCCCGCTTGCGCGGGTCGATCCAGGAGGTGAACAGGTCCTCGAAGACCTCGTTCTCGACCTCGCCGGACAGTCCCAGCTCCTCCAGGCCGGCGCCGAGCCAGTAGCCGGGCGGTTCGCCAGCCTCGCCGATGCTGCGCAGGTAGTAGTGCTCGGCACCCTGACCGACTTCCTTGGTCAGGTACCGAGGGTCGCTACCAGCGGAGATCGAAAGCATCGCGACACAGCGTAGCGGTTTTTCAAGATCAACAACAGCCATCGGATCGTGATGCATAGGTGTGCTGGCTTATTGGCTTGTGCATGTTGTTGTACGGTCTGCTGTGGGTCGGATTGCTTGTGGGGGAGATGGAGTTGAGGGGTCGGATTCGGTAGAGGGTCGCTATGTCCTGTTTGAGTCTGGCTGGTGATGGGTCTTCATGCGACTGGTGGGCTGCTGTGGTTGGGGCTGCGGGGTCGGCTTGGGGCACCGTTTGTACCGAAATGCGCTTGTCGTCGCAGGGGTTTCCGGGGTCGGCGGCGGCTGCGCGCTGGGGGGCCGCAGCGCTCGGTGGCTCGGTCTGGTGGTGGTCACCGATAGGGCGTGTGCGCTACGGTCTCGGCGACGACGTCGACCCCCGCCGGGCCTGCCGGTGGGGGTCGACTGTTACCGGGGGCTTCGCCGGGGTCCACTCGCTTGGCAGCCACGGTGCGTGAGCGAGTGGGGAAGTCCTCCGGCACCGAACCGCGCCTGGGGAAGACCGCCGCCTGCGGCGCCCCGCTGGGGAAGGTCCGGCCGTGCCACCCTCGCGGTGCTGGGGAAAGCGCGTCGCGCTTGGGGAATCCGACTGTGTGACCCCGCCTTGGCGTCCTGGGGAAGTTCCCCGCCCGTCTTGGTCTTCCCCAGCAGTCTGGTGGGGAACTTCCCCGCCAGACTGGGTTCCCCAGCCACTGGACGGGACCGGGGCTTCCCCACCCGAGTGGGGAAGCCCCGGTGGGGAAATGCTGCCCCAAGCCGCGGACGGATCCCCCGCCTGTTCTTCCCCACCGCCCTTCCCCACCGGGGTGGGGAAGGGCAGGACAGATCGGGTCTCGCCGCTACTCAGAAGAGCGAGTCCTGGTGGGCTCCCGTCGGGTTGCCTGCAGCCAGTGCGGCGGCAATCGCTGCGTCGAGCTGGTCGGGGTCAGCGGTGGCGATAGCGTCTTGGACCGCGCGCGCCCGGCCAACAGCCCCGCGTACGTCGGCAAGTGCGTGACCTGCAAGTCTACGCCGATTCGCGGCATCGCGGTTGTTGTCACCCCTGGTGCCCAGCAGCCAATGGGCCGGGTTCTGGCACGGGGGCTCGTCGCATCGGTGCCGTAGCACCATGCCGGCCGGGATCGCGTCGGCTCCGTGGGCCAGTCGGTAGCCGAAGAGGTGAGCGGGCAAGGTCCCGCGGCGGGTGCGGCCGGGTAGGGAGAGGGCCCGGAAGGTGCCGTGCGCGGTGTCGCTCAGCCCACCGGTCCACCACCAGCAATCGTCCGGACCACGACGCAGGACGTGGCTCCAGTAGCGCGCGATGACTTCCCCATCGGTGAGCAGTCTTCCCCACGGAACGGCACTCCCGGCTGGGGAAGACTGCTCACCTTCCCCAGCAGTGGGCACTTCCCCAGCCGGGGAAGCAGAGTCCTCTCCGTCGGCCCGCTGGGGAAGGCCGTGGCGGGGAAGGTGGGGAAGTGCGGGTCGCTGCCCGCTGGGGAAGGTCACCGTTGCACCAGGCGGACAAAGCCCGACCGCGCCGTGGTGAAGGGGTCTCCGGGCTCCGCACACACGACTTCCCCGTCGCTGTAGGTGACCGCCCCTGCTTCCCGGTCCTCGCCGGCGGCGGCGTTCTGGCCGGTGCTCACGTGGTGACTCCGTCCGTGGTCCTGTTGGTCTCGGAAGCAGGTGTCCGCCGTAGCGGGCGCCTCCTTCTCTCTGGCACCGGCCATTGTCCGCCCGCAGGGCTTGTTATCCAATGCCGATGGCCGGTCCTGGGCGGTGCCGCTGTACGGCCGGTCGCGCGGGCAGATATGACATGGGGCACGGGGCGCCGCGGTGGAGGTGGAGCATGTGGAGTCGGTCTCCTGTCGGCACGCGCCGGGCCTGGCGTCAGCGTGAGGCGCTGCAGGTTCGGCTAAGCGGGCGGCACGGTCCGGAGTGGTGGGAGGTAGTGCCAGCGGGCGCCGCAGTCGCCGCGGTGGTCGGACTGCCTCTGCTGGGGCTTGGGTGGCTGTGGGTCCGGGTCGGCTGGTGGGCGGTGCTGCTGGCTGGGGCGGCTCTCGCGTATGCGGTGTGGGGCGAAGTGCGCCGGCGGCGGGCCCTGCGGGTGCACCGGCAGCGGCAGGCGGCCTGCTTCTCCATGGCGGACATCGACGCGGCAGACGACCGCCGTTTCCGGACCATCGTGGGGCGGCTGCTCCTTCGTGACGGGTGGACCCAGGTGCGGGGAGTGCGGATCCGCGGGCCAGTCGTCCACCTGGTCGGCGTCGGCCCGGACGGACGGCAGTTGGGGATCGCGTTCGAGCACGGTGCGGCGCAGACCGGGCAGGAGAGCGGGGGAAGGGGGGTGCTGCGGCCCGTGGGAACAGTGCAGGTGCCCCCTGAGCATGCGGCCCGGCCGCTCTTCCTGGTGGTCAGCAGCGGGCTGTTCGGGCGGGAGCGTGTGCTCTGGGCGGCCCGGCACGGCATCCGGCTGGTGGACCGTCCGCTCCTGCAACGGTGGGCGGCCGGCGAAGCTCTGGCTGACGTGCTCGACATCGGCGAGGAGGACGTGCGGACCAGGGCGACCGCGTCCTAGACCAATTGCCAGGGGTCCGGGATCAGCCGATCCCGGACCCCTGCTTGTTGCTCAGCTGCCGTGCGGGGGCAGTCGCCTCTCGGCCAGGGCTTCCACCGCGGTGATGCGGTCGGCGCTCCAGCCCGGCTGAGGAGCCAGATTCTGCAGCAGCTTCGGCAGCTTCTTCGCAGAGACGACCATGACGCCCTGGACCTCGATGCGGCCCCTGGGTCCGGGGACCGTGGCGCCATGGACAGCGACGATCGGACGGACCTCAACACCCAGCTGGCGTGCTGCCTGTCCGGCTTCCCAGCAGACTGTCTGCAGGGCCCGCGTCTGGTCGTACCGGCCGTAGCGCAAGGTGCCGCCCTCAACCCTGATCTTCGACCGCGTCGAACGCCACGCCTTGGTGTCGACGTAGGCGACGCCTGCAGGTCCGACGACCAGGTGATCCAAATTCGCCCGGCTGCCCGGGATGGCCCGGTCGTGCAGTACCGCGTAGCCGCGGCGAGCCAGGGGGGCCAGCAGACGGGCAGTCGCCACTTCGCCGGCCGCGCCCTTGGCCCAGGAGTTGTCGGCACGGCGGTAGGTCTGCAGGATTCCGTAGGCCGCGACGGTGAACGCAGCGAGCAGCCCCAGCTGCCACACGGTCGCGACGGCTGCGGCGACGCCGACCACCACAGCGCACGCTGCGGTGAGGGGAAGCGTGACCTTCGCACGGCGGTGCTGCGCGGTGCGCTCGGCGGTGCGGGCCGCCTCAGCGACCTGGCGAGCGCTGGCACCTGCCCCTCCTCGGCGCCCTGGTGTCGTCATGAGCGTCCCCCTCCTGTTTGGCTGTTGCCGCCTGTACCGGGACCGTAGCGCTGCGCACCGACACGGCATCAGTGCGCCTGCTCACGGCCCCGGGAGGCGTGCTCGGTTCCAGTCCCCCTGCCCAAAGACGTGCACGGGGCTTCGGAGGGGGCTTGCGTGGCTAACTGCTCGCTGATCCATGGTCCATGACGTCAATTCACCGCGTGCTGCGGCACGCATGACTGAAAGTTGATCATGTCTAGGACAAAGAGCGTTCAGCGGGCACATAAGACGCAGTCGCAGGCTTCCACGGAGGAACAGGGTGAGCTGCCCGCCCGGCGTTCCCGCGGCGAGAAGATCCGGGCATGGGCCCAGTTGGGCTTCGCCGCGTTGTGCGCGGGAGGGGGCACAGCCGTCGGACTCTGGGGTGACTCATCGGTAGGCATCGCCCTCATCACGGCCGGCGGCACCTCCCTAGCCATCAGGATTGAGATGCGGCAGTAGACGCGGTTCTCGGTCCCGCTGGGCTCAGCACCCAGCGGGACCCACAGTCAAGCGCCAGTAGGGGCGACCCCGGGGGAAATAACAAGCCCTGTGGTGAGCGTCCTTCTAATGATCGTCAGAACCGAGCAACTGCGGGCTGCGACGACCACTGCCATAGCACTCAGGCGGTAGCGATGCGGCGCAGGATGCGGGCTTTCGCCGCGGTGTGGTCGCCACGGCCGTCGGCGGTGCGGGGGTAGCGGCGGCGGGGAAGAGCGGGAAGCGTGGTGACGACGAACTCGGCTTGCTCCTGGTGGGTCTGAACGCCGGTGCGCACGCCCTTCTTCGGGGCCCGCATCCACTCCTCTTCCTGGCGCCACCACCGGTACAGCTCGATCTCGATGGCGTAGCGGCGTGCACGGCTGGCGGTGACGCCATGGCAGCCCAGGGCCTTGGCCGCGGTGATCAGGGCGCCGGGCCGGGGGCGGTAGTGGGGAGTGCCGGAGCGCTCGCGGGTGAAGGTGCGGCGGGCGGCATGCTGGTCGGCTCCTCGGCGGCCTACAACGGTGCCAGCGGTTGTGATGCAGCGGGTGCCTGGCACGGCGTGGCAGGTGGGGCACTCGTGATGAACGGCCATGACAGCGCGGGTGACGACCATGAGGTTGCGCAGGGCGCTCAGGTGCCGGATGGCAGTACGCGGGGCGTACCCGGTGCGGGCGCACAGCTCGGAGAGGTTCAACGGGCGTTCTGCGTGCTCGATGAGCTGCTGGTAGATGCGGCCGGCGTGATGGCCAAGTCCTCCGGCATGGGTATCGGTGGCCCTGCCGTAGGCGAAAGCGTCGGCCTGACCTGCTGAAAGACGCTGCTGGAGACGAGAGATCAGCGTGGCTCGCCGCTCCCCTACGGGGGGCGGGGTTCCTTGTGTCCCACCCTGTGCAGCGAGGGTGATTCCAGGGTGCGCAGCGGTGACGGGGAGCAGTTCGTGGGTGCCTGCGGGGCCTTCGGTGGCGCGGTCGGCGAGCCAGCCGTCGAGGGTGAGGCGGTTCTGGGCGCGGTGCATGGTGGAGCGGCCGTGGGCGGCGGCGATGGCGGCACGGCGGACGTCGAGGTCGAGGACAGTGGTGCCGGAGCGCAGCGCGTACAGGCACCGCAGGTCGAGGGCGGCGCGGTCTGCGGGGCCGGACTTGCGTGCCCAGCGCTCGGGGTCGGCGTCGGCGGCGGCCTGGACGTCCTCGACCAGGGCGACGACGTCGGCGATGTTCTGCGTCCATTCCAGGGTGTCCTCGGTGAGCGGCAGGGTGGCCGCGTACGCCACGCAGCGGGCCCACTGGCGGGCCAGCTTCTCGCGGGCCTGGGTCCCGGGAAGAACGATGCGCAGCCTGCCGCCGCGCCGGGTGCTGGTGCAGGCGTGCAGGAGACCGCCCTCCCGGTGGCGGCGCTCGTCGAGCAGTTTCTCGACCATTGGCCACGTCCAGCGGCGCAGGGCGAGGCGGCCGAGCAGGGAGGCCAGCGTCTCGCTGACGCGGTCCTCGGCCGGGCGGTGGGTGAGCAGGGTGACCGTATCGTCGTCCAGCAACGTGTTCGGGGTTCCCGCCAGCCGCGGGCCCAACTCGTCGTCGAGGACCTGGGCCTGCTGCTGCTCGCGCACGATGCGCGGGCGGACGGTCGCGGGGGCCGGGACGGAGTCGATGATGAGCGCGAGGCGCACGAACGCGTCGGAGACGTTGCCGCAGCCGGTGGGGGAGAGCAGCGCGGCGGCGCGGCGGGAATCGAGCGGAGCCTGCAACTGGCTGCGCCCGCCGTCGCGGTGCGCGGCGCCGATCGGGCGGACCGCTCCGGTGGCCGGGTTGCACAGCAGGCCGTGGTCGAGGGTGGGCAAGCGCAGCGCGGCGGCCTTGGCGATGGAGGCGACCAGCACGGCCTCCAGCGGCTCGGCGGAGGTGACCCAGACGTGCCGCCCGCCGGCGGATCCGGAGGCGGCGACCACGTAGGTCAGCCCGGCCTCCTCCAGCCAGCGCAGCAGGGTCGAGAGGTCGGGGCCGGTGTCGCCGCGCTTGGAGTCGAGGTCGAAGCAGACCCACTGGAAGCGGTCGAGGCGGTCGGCGAGGTGCACGGCGTACGGGCCGTTCGGGGCGGCCTGGGGGATGGGCTGGGCCTTGTAGGAGTGCAGCCACTCGCCCGCCCCGGAACGGGTGTCCGCCCGGATGGAGTCGCGCGGGGACAGCTCCAGGAACAGCGCCTGGAGGTCGGCCAGCTCCACCTCGAAGAGGGGCAGAACACCTGTATGGGGGTTGTGATTCGGGGCAGATGACGGGCTGTGCTCGCTCGACTCCGCGGACACTCCGGGGGTCGGCGTGAGCTGTCCGGCACCGTAGCGGTCCGCTACGATGGGGGGTGCTCCTAACTCCATATGCACGCCGAAGCCCCCCTACCGCCGTTCGGCGGAGGGCTCCAACGCGACCAACCAGGCGCGTGACGGGGCTCCGAACTCCATATGTGTGGCTCTTGGGGCACCACCCGCCCGACGGACGCCCTGGAAAGCGTCTGTGGGGCTCGACTCACCTCCTGTTCTTCGGAGCGGGGGGCGAGACCTCCGGTTGGAAGCCGGAGACCTCTGTGCGGTGGCGTTTGGAAGACGCCTTGCACTGCGGTAATGCGATGGGTTTCAGCGGCCTGGGAAGAGACGCTGGACCCGGTACGTCGGAAGGGCGCCGCCCCGGTTGGAAGCCGGGGCGTTTTGGCGCCCTTCGACGCTTTTTCAGACGATCAGCCAGTCATGGGAAGTTCCCCCTGGTCCGGCTCACCGAAGGCTTCGCGGGCCCACACCGGACGGCCGCTGTCATCGAGCTGGTCGCGCAGGATGAGTTCCGCGATGTACTTGCTCATCGAGACCCCCGACGCTTTGGCGTTGGCGAACGCCCTGGCGTGTGCCTCGCGAGGCACCAGCGGCGACAGTCGCACCAACTTGCGCTTGGATTTCGAGTCTGCGACGGGCGGTACGTACTCCCGGTCGCGCACATCCCGACTTCCATAGGGCCTAGACATGCAGGCGATCATGTCATGCCAGCAGTTCATGTACGTACCCAAAACGCGGGCGCGTCGCGAGTTTTTTCTGGGGCGGGAGGTTTCATCTACCGCTGGGCAACACGAGCCTGACGGGTGATTAGGGCGAATCAAGGCATTCAGGACGGAAGGCTGAGTCAGCGACCGTACGGCAGGACACCCGATTTGAGTGCCTCCCGGACCTGCTGCAGGCGACCGCGGCCCGGCCCCGGTTCGTGGCCCAGCCCCGGCCGGACCTCAGCCCCTGCCCACACCCCCGTTGCTTCCCGGCGCGCACGGATCTGCACCACGACGAAACCGTTTCGCGCCGGGGAGGGACGGGGCAGCGGGGCCCCGGGGGCGGCGAAGCCCCCGGGTACCACGCTGCTCAGCCGCTGGTATGTGCCCGGCCCCGTACGGCCAGCCGTGGGAATCGCCGTGGATCTCATCAACGAGCCCTGCAACGGCCCGCAGGACGGCGTTCCCGCTGCTGTCTGGAAGGTCGTCGCCCTCGCCGCGACCGCCGCCGGCGACGGCGGCTGGCCACCATCTCCGGCTGCTCGGCACGGGCCTGCCGGGCGGCCTCCAACCGCGGGTCGAGAACCACCGGGGGCGGAATCGGCCCTCTGCGCCCCTCTCGACTCTGAACGGCTCATCCAATCAGCGACCAGCGGAAACGTGGCCCCGAGCCAATCAGAACCGCACCATGGTTGCGCCTCCCCTTTTCGCCCCCCTAGGGTGGGTCATCGGACGCCGAGCCGCCGCGGCCCGGCCAACCCAAGGGGACAACATGGCATTCGGCGACATCACCACGACCGATCTCAACGGCTGGCAGTACCGCGCGATTGGCGTGCTCGACGGCCTCGTGAAGGCCGGGCTCAAGGCCGAGCGGTACCCGCTCAACTGGACCGTCATGAACAACGGCGCCCTGCGCGGCGAGGTCGACCGCCTTGGCGCCAGGCAGACCGACAACGACCGCCGCGCCATCTTCGACGAGTGGTGCCGTGTCCTGGACGCCAGCGCGCCGCGCGAGTCGAAGCGGTTCGAGGGCGGCGTCCGGCTGACGGCCGTGTTCAAGCACCCCACCAACCGCGGCGACGTCCAGGGCTCCCTCGTGCTCGACATCGACCTGCCACTCGACGGCGAGGACCAGGAGGAAAGCGGCCGTGACTGACCGCCTGTACCTGCGGCACTCCACGGACAAGCAAACCAATCTCCGGCAGAAGCACCACCTTGCCTCCTATCTCGACGCCGGCGCCCCGGCCTACGAGGACCCTGCAACCTCCAGCCGTCTGCACCCGCTCAAACGGCCCGGCTTCATGCAGCTGCTGGACGAGGCGGCGGTCGGCGACGTCGTACGTCTGGCAGACGCTGCCCGGCTGTTCCGCTCGGTCAAGGACGTCCTCGACGTCCGGGACGTCCTCCGACGGCGCGGCCTGCACCTGCGGATCGCCGCAGGCGCCTGGGCGGGCATGGACCTGACTTCCGAGGACCCGATGACGAAGCTGTTCGTCACGATGCTCGCCGGGGTTCTGGAATTCCAGCGGGACATGATCAGCGAGAACACCCGGGATGGAGTCGCCGCCGCACGCACGGAGGGCAAGACCCTCGGACGTCCCGCGCGGCTCAACGCCCAGCAGGCCGCCGATGTCGTCGCCGCCTACGACGGCGGTACCGCGGTGAAGGCCCTTGCCCGGCAGTACCACGTCGACCCCAAGGTGATCCGGCGAGCTCTGGACTCCGCCGGAGCCCGCCACAGTCCTGACCTCGGGGGTCTTCTGGACGATGACCCCACGACGTCAGGAGACCATGACCTCACAGGGGCCGCCGACCCCGATCCGGTCGTGGCGGTCGACGTGCCCGGCCTGGTCGCCGAGCACCTGGCCGATGTCGCCGACGACGCTGTACGCGAGGCCCTGCAGAACGGCCAGCAGATCCGCCGGGGGCAGGGCTACCTCGTGCGGGCCTCCGCACCGGTCAGCGTCCACGTGGCGATGATCGAGCACTCCACGGCCGCGCTGATGCAGTCGCCCGCCGGCCGCAAGGCCCACCGCATCCACTCCGATCGCGTGACGGCCGCGCGGATCGCGCCCTGAGTGTCGGTGCGGTTCGCTACAGTCGGGTCTGCGGTCACTGAGACCGTGGGCCCGGCTCGCGGCCCGGTTCGTCTGGCCCAGACCGGACGAGCAACACCGAAGGTGCTCCGCGCCGAGCCGCCCACCACATCGCATCACCCTTGCTGGCCTCGCTCTTGGCGGCCGGTGAGTCTGGGATCACCGCGAGCCGCGGAAACGAGAGCTTGAGATGCCGAAGAACCACGCGCGCAAGAAGGCCCTGGCCGACCTCAAGGACGAGCTGGGCATCAAGCACGCCTGTGCCATCGCGCTCCTGGACCACCCCGAGGCCGACGAGCGGGAGACCTTGGAGCGGTACCTCGCGGAGTACGTCGACATCAACACCTACCGCGAGGCGGTCGACTACCTCCGCCAGGAGCAGAACGACCCGCGCAACCAGCTCCTGTGCGAGAAGTGCGGCTGGACGAACGGCATGGTCTGCCCCGAATGCCCCGGGTGCGGCTGCTACAACGACCAGTGCTCCGGCTGGCGGCACCACGAGTACGCCGACAACGACCCCGACAGCGACTTCGACCCCAACGCCTGCCCGGAGTGCGGAGCCGGCGGCAGCGGCAACCCGTACGACGAGTGCTGCTGCTACGACTACGAGGACGACGAGGTCGAGGCCGCGTGAACGTCCGCGACGTCCAGGCCGTCATCACCGCCAGCGGGTACGCCCGTCACGGCAGGCCGCACGGAGGCAGCGCCTTCCGCGCGTGCACCTGCCCCAAGGTCGGCTGCGGGGCCGTGGCCGACGGCACCGAGCGCGACGACTGCCCCGAGCACCGTCGCAACCCGGCCCAGATCTGGCACTGGTCGGCCGAGTGCCCGCAGGTGCTCGCCGCTGCGCGAACGGCGGTCGACCGGGGTCTGGCCGTCTTCCCGCTCCCGATCGGCGGCCGGGTCCCCGAACCCGGGTGGCAGCGCCAAGCCACCCTGCTCCCCGAGCGGCTGCCCGAGCTGCTCGCCGGGCGAGGAGTCGGCGTCGGCTGCCGGGCCTCCCACGTCGTCGCCCTGGACCTCGATGTCCACGACGACGACGGGTTCGGTGTCCTCTCCGCCCTGGCCGGCCGACTCGGGGAGGCGGTGCCCGAGACCTTCACAGTGGCCACGCCGTCCGGCGGCCGGCACATGTACTTCCGGGCGCCCAGAGGCTGCACCATCGGCAGCGTCTCCGGCGGTCGGACCGCCCTCGGGCCAGGGATCGACGTCCGCGGCCCCGGCCGCCGCAGCGGCGGCTACCTGATCGGGCCCGGCTCGATCGTCGGCGGACTGCCGTACTCGATCGTCCGCGACGTGCCAGTGGCACCGCTGCCCGGCTGGATCGGCGAGCGCCTCCAAGTCGCACCGGTAGGGCGGTACGGGCCGGGGCAACGGCCCCGTACGGGCCGACACCGCCGCTACTTTGCGGCTGGGGCCAGAGATACGAGTCCGGGGCCCAGACGTGCATCGCTGCACGTGAGGTGGTATTCGTCGTGCTCCTGAGCCACAGCGATGCCCGCACCGACGCGGAGCGACCACTGCGGCCGGCACCACTGCGCGGCAGCAGGTGCGCCCCCTCGGCCACGACCGGGGAGTCTGGTCTGCTCACGCTCGCGCGTCCGTGACGGGGGCAGTACGGCGGCCCGGTCCCGCGGCGGTGTGCCAGCTCCATCACGGACGACGCGCCCCCCACCCCTCCCTCGTAGCCCGCCTGAAGGCCACTCCGACCCCGTGACGGGCTGTCGAACGGCGACGGTGGTGCGGTGTGCCGTCGTGGTTGCCGTTACCGAGCGCGTGAGCCCCGGAGCCAGCTGCTTTGGCTCCGGGGCTCTCCTTCTTCGAGGTGAGCGGCCGGACTAGAGTCGGCAAAAGCGCCCGCAGCCAGCTCGAATGGCTGCGGGCGCCCCTATGCGGTGGGCCGGACGGTCAGCGGCTTGCGGTGGCCTTGGCGAGGATGTCGGCGTGGTCGAAGGCGAGCGGCGGCAGGTCGTTCAGCGGCCACCAGCGGGCGTCGCGGGCGTCGTCGCCTGCCTGGGCGGGCGTGCCGGAGACGACGGTGAGGTGGTAGGCGACGGTGACGTACCGGCCGCGCGGGTCGCGGCCCGGAGCGTCGAACGGGCCGATCTGCTCCAGTTCGTGCGGCGCCGCGTGCACGCCGGTCTCCTCGGCGAGTTCCCGGGCGGCGGCCTCACGGCTGGTCTCGCCCGGGTCGACGTGCCCGCCGGGCAGCGCCCAGGCGCCCTCGTAGGGGGGCCAGTCCCGCTCGATGAGGAGGACGCGGCCGTCGGTGGTGGTGACCACCACGTCGGCGGTGTAGCGGATCGTCTCGGCAAGTTCGGTCATCGGTTACTCCTTCGCTGGTCGGCCCGCCCGGCTCCCGGACGGGGACTGTGCCTTGGCATCCCGGGGCCGCAGCCAGCTCGAATGGCTGCGACCCCGGGTGGTGCTGTCGTGCGGTCAACGCTCGACGACGTCTTTGTTGAGGTCGCGTCGCGTCAGTCGTCGGTGTCGTCGTTGAGGGCGTCGCGCATGGAGCGCACGGCGGTGTGGGACAGCCCGGAGATGCGGCCGAGGCCGGAGTCGGTGGCGTCGGTGTCCCAGGTCAGGACGCGGGCCAGCAGCGCGCGCCGCTGCTTCTTCTTGGGCTTGAGCTTGGCTTCGGTCTCGCTGATCTCGGCGCCGATGGCGGCCAACTGCTCACGGATGTCCGTACGCCGGGCGCGGCGCAGGTCCTCGGCCCACCGGCCGGTGCCCAGCAGCTTGATGCCCTGGGCGGTGGCTTCCTTGACGGCGCGGGCGGTGATCTGGCACAGCTCGTCGTCGTCGGTGGTGTCCTGGATGCGGTGGGCGTGCACGCCGCTGGAGTCCCACCAGCGGACGTCGACCGGCTCCAGCCCGTCGGCCTGCTGGCGGCGGTAGTGGTGCAGCCAGCTGTGCACGCCCACCGGGTGCAGCGTGGGGGTCCGGCCGTCGTAGGGGGTGGGCGGGCACTGGGAGTCGCGGGAGAGGCCGACCAGGGTCTCGTGCAGCTCGGGGTCGTCGGCGGCGGCGTCGGTGATGCTCCGGGCGATGGCGGAGACCACGCGAGGGAGCTCCTGGTCGCCCTGGTCGGCCCAGGCCGGGTCGATCAGGTCGGGCCGGTGCCGGAAGACTTCGGCGGTGTCCAGGTACCAAGCTCCCCGGGGGCGGGGGAAATCGTGCTCACCGCCGCGGTAGGGGAACCTGTTGATCAGGTGGCTCACGGCGGCATGGGCGTCGGCGGCGACGGGTGACCAGTCCAGCGTGGTGCCCGACTGCCCGGTGACGCGGAGCGCCCCGTCGGCGATCTCGCGTGCCAGCGGCTCCACTTGCTCCAGGAGTCCGTTGATCGCGGCGGGGGTGGCCAGCTGCGGCCACCAGTCCAGAGGGAGATGGCCCAGCTGGATCCGGGCCGGGAGGATGCCGCTCAGGATGTGCGAGTAGTAGACGTGCTCACCCAGCCGCGCGAGCACCTCGGGGTCCCGCCCGTCGGGGCCCGGGTTCTCCACCGGGGAGGCGGTCAGCTCCCGGGTGGTGAGGTCCAGGGTGTAGGCGACGGTCGCGAGCCAGCCCAGGACCTCCTCCCCGCCGTTGTCGGTGGGCCGGCGCTGCCAGCTCTCGGGCGGGGTCCAGTCCTCCGGGACTCGCCGCACGGTCAATGCGTCATTCATAGGTCTGCCCTTCCGTCGGTGGACGGCCCGCCCGCCCTGCAACTACTTTCAATCTCTCATGGGGACGGATAACTTGAAAGTGGTTTCATAGAGTTGACTGGGTTTCGTTCGGCAGCTTCGGAGGTTCTTCTCGGCGACCGTCGTGTCGCCTTGAGCTGGATGGGTGGCCCGGAGAAGCTGGCTGAGATGCCTGTGGAAAGTGGCCACCTGATCCGCGTCGCCAACTTCATCGACGCGCGCCTCACCGAGCGGCTGACGCGGGACGCCCAGTGCGGCATTCCGCGCCTCGTGGCCAGCGATGAGGATTCCCGGATGCTGCGGGCACTTTTCCGGGTCGTGGAACGACTGCGGGCTCAGCACGTGGTGTTGCAAGCGCACGAAGATGACGTGCCCTGGGACATGGCTCAGGCGATGGCCGGAACCGCCCACTACGAAATGTGTCTGATCGCCGAGCAATGGAGCGACCACCCGGACTACCGACCGGAGTTCTCCCCCTCCTGGCGACTGGAGACCGCCGCTGGCTCCAAGGCTGTTCGGGTGAGACCGAGGTGCTCCGGGCAGACCTCTCGGTTCTCGGTCACGGAACAGGTCGGCGCGCGAGGGTGCTGACCCGGTCTGTGCTCGGCTCTTGAGTCCTAGCTCAGACGCCCGGGAGCAAGTAGCCCGTCGGTAGGTTCCGGAGGCTCAACCTTCGCGGCGGGCGTCCGGGGCTCGCTCAGCGACGTGTCGGTCGATGCGGGGATCGCTCTGGGGGCCGGGAGCCGCGCGCCATCCGGATGCAGCGGTGGCGCCCATTCCGGGCAGATCCTTGCCCGTCGGGAAAAGAGCCATCACTCCGTCGATGCGTACGGCCCTGCACCGAAATACTCCCTGCCCTCGGGGCCGCCGTCGATAGGCTTCTCCCTCATCTAGGCATTCGAGGGGAGTTGGCATGGCCAGCACGTGCGTGTTCTGCGGGGGTAAGGCAAGCAGCCGTGAGCACGTGCTGCCCCAGTGGCTGCGGCGCCAGGCCCCCGAGGAGTTCGTGAGGGCGGGCAGCATCCGGACCATCCGTACAAAACAGGGCGAATACCGGCAGATCGCCGAACTGTTCGGCACCGCCACCGTCAAATGCGTCTGCTCCACCTGCAACAACGTCTGGATGTCCAGCATTGAGCAGAAGGTTCAGCCGTTTCTATACCGAGTGATGATTGGCCGGCCTGTGACTCTTGGCCCTGACGAACAGACCGCCCTCGCCACGTGGGCCATGAAGACGTCGATGATGATGGTGCAGTCCAGCGTGCTCGACGACCTGACGATGATCCCGCGCGCTGACTACCTCCAACTGCACCGTTACGGCCAGCCATCCATGCGCCGCACCACAGCTCGGGCCCTCTACGTCGACCCGCCTGGCGACGAGCACCAGCACGAGTGGGGGACCTTCCTTGGTCGAAGGCTCCGCGGGAAGACCAGCGGCTACTCGGTCATCCTTCGCACCGGTGCCCTTACCGTGCAGTTCACCTCACTGCGCCTGGCACCGGGCTACGAGACCGCCCGGTACGGGGAGAACGGGCAGCAGTTGCGGCTATGGCCGCCCACCGAGGCGTTTTCCTGGCCTCCACTCATGCCCACACCCAGCGATGGGCTGGCCTGTATGCACCCGGCTCGGGTGTGGGCGAAGAAGCGGAGGGCCTGACCCGGCAGTTGGCCCTGGGAATGATCACGGTTTCGGTGTGAGCGTGCTGACCCGGTTCTCGTACTCGCGGCGAGCCTTGCGCTGGGCCGGGACGGCGGGGACGCCCTGACTACCGTCGAGCGGCTGGCAGCGGGCGAGGAGCTGGCGGTGCACCGCGAGGACGGCGCTGACGCGCAGGGTGTAGCCCTGGCCGCGGCGTACGGCCACCCCCTGGTCGAGCGCGGCACGCTCGGCGGGCTCCAGCTCGGTGGTGCGGAGGTAGTCGGCGACCTTGCCCGGCATGTCGAGGGTGACCGGCAGCTCCGGGGCGGGCACGTCCTCCTTGCTGGCGGTGTGGTCGGGCAGGAGGTCGGCGACGGCCGTGCGGATGGCGCCGCGGCTGACCCGGTGCTCGCGGGCGAGGGCGGCGATGGAGCGCCCTTCCAGGTACGCGGTGCGTACCTCGGCGGTCTTCGCGGCCGCCACCGCGGGGCGGCGCCCGCCCTTGCTGCCCTTGGCCTCGGCGGCGCGCAGCCCGTCGTAGGTCAGCTCGCGCTGGAGGTCGCGCTGGAGTTCGCCGGCGGCGGCGAGGGTCTGCACCATGAACTTCACGGTGGACAGCAGCTCGCCGGTGCGCGGGTGGCGGGCGGTGAGGTCCATCGCGGAGAACGCGCCGTCGTGGATGCGCAGGGCGAGGCGATCGCGGTGCAGGACGTCGAGCACGTCGAGGATGTGCTGATTGCCGCGCACCAGGCGGAACATCTCGGAGATGTGCACGGTGTCGCCCGGCCGCGCGTACTTCAGCAGCTCGCCGAACTTCGGGCGCTGGAGAGGGTGGAGGCGGCTGGAGGTGCCGGCCTCCTCCTCGAAGACGATCGGGTCCTCGATCCCGGCCTCGTCCAGGACGAGGTTCTGCCGGGCGGTGGACTGCTGGTCGGTCGAGACCCGCTTGTAGACCAGGTTCGCCACCGAGGGGCCCCTTCCGTATGGAGGAATGGACCCTATCCGTCATCAAACCCTGTCAGCAATCACCATCGGATCTGATTGGATTCGGGCCGCCGTGAACCCCCGGATCACGCGGGTCATGGGACGCATGAGCCGCCTGTCGTCAAAGGATCGTTTGCCGACAGGTGGCCGGAGCGGACCCGCGCTGTACAAATGACTCAGGGCCCGGCTATTGGCTGGGCCCTGAGTACGTAGCCGCTCCGCGCATGGCAAATGACCCTGTGCGAGAGGGTGGTTGGTGGGGGGTCCTGCTGCAACAGGAGTGACCCCCGAATCCCTAGGTTCGTCCACAGCATTCAGAACGCCCGGGGCCCACGCGTGTCGCGCGGGGTTCATGGCCCTAACCATGCACCCGGGCCCCCGGATGAGCAACTTCCCTTACCGGCTGACGCGCCGAAACTTGAAGAATGAGCACCCTGACCAGGGTGGATACCACTTAATCGCAAGGAAATTCCCGAGTTATCCAAGACAGTCACGAGACACTTCATGAACAACCCCTGCGGAGCAGTCGCATAAGCGGAATGCACGGAGTTATTTATCAACTGTCGCTAGATGCAAAACTCGTCCAGTAGCCGCAAGGGGTGGGCTTTGGCCTGGGGAAACGTGACGTCCGAGCCGCGCTAATGGACGTTCACGACGAATGGGATGTTTTATCGATGAGGCCAGCATGTGCCCTGTTTCTTGCTGACACGGCGGGTTGACATTCCCCTGTACGGGAGGAACTCACCGGCCCTTCGTGAGAGTCGATGTCGATAGCGTGAAAAGTGGCTCGCCCGGCTGCAACCGGGAGGGCCCAAGTTTCAGCCCAGCTCAGCTGGTTGGAACGAGCAGCGTCCACAGCATCCGCCCGACACAGGAGACTGAGTGCCCTTCCCTCTTCCGGAAGAACCCGCGTCCCCGGCCGAACACGCCAACGAAACACTTGCTCCCTCGCGTAACCGCTCAGCGTTGTCCTGGACCGACCTGCTCCTGCTGGTCGTAGTCCTGGCAACGCTGGTTGGTCTGCTCGCCTGCGGTATCGAACTGGCCCAGGCGCTGACAGTCGTGGGAGTCGCCGGTCTGCTGACCGGCGAACTGCGCCGTCGTCTGTCCTGACACTCGCCTGCCCGGGGCTCCTTCGCGGAGCCCCGGGCCCCAGGGCTGGCGAGAGGAGACAGATGGCCCGCCCGATGACTGCCCTGCCCCGTAGCGGTGACGCCCTGGTGGCCTTCGCCGCTGCCCTACGAGACATGAGGACTACCGCAGGGAGCCCGTCTTTGGCCTGCATGGAAGAGCGCTGCGGCATCTCGGCAGCCTCTCTCTCCCAGGCTCACAGCGGTCGCACCCTGCCCAGCTGGCGCACCGTGGAGGGCTACGTGCGCGCATGCGGCGGAGCCCCCAGCAACTGGCATCCGCGTTGGCACAACGTCAAGCTGTCACGGCAGATCCAGCAAGCCGACACGGATGGTGAACTGCTGAAGAAGTGGGCACGCGCCCGCCGGATCATCCCCCCGCGGCGCGTGGCGAACGAGGAAGAGCTGGTCCGCCTGCTCAACTGTGTCCGCCGTTTTCACGGCCTAAGCCTCCGCGACCTCGCCCGACGGGCCCCGGGATACTCACACCACACCTACGGGGCCGCATTGCGGGGAGAGCGGCCCCTCACCGTTGAGATCCTGCGCACCTTCCTGTCCAGCTGCCACATCGAGGCCCAGACCTGGGAGCACTGGCTTGATCTGCTCACCCAGGTCCGTCCCCAGGAATCTTTGGCCGCGTTCCGGTGCGTCGAGGCTCTTCGGGCAGCGCGACGGTCCGAGCGAGGTGACGGGCTGGCTGCCGCAGTGGAGAAGCTGGAGGAGCGTTTGGAGGCCTCCCTCCCCATCTTGGCGCTCTCGCCAGGAAGCGAGCTGGTGACGCAGCGCCTTCGTAATGCCGTACACGACGTGGTGGCGCATCTCGCCAGCCGGGTGCCGGCCAAGCGGACCACGCCGGAACTTCGAAGCAGAGTCCAGCGCATGCTCTGGTGCCTGCGCGAAGGGCGGGGTCTTCTGTTCGCCGAACTGGAGGAACTGGTGGACAGCGCCCTGCCCCCAGCCGAACGGCAGCGATCCCTCGAAGCCCTGCGAAACGGCATCAGGACACTCAACCAACAAGCGCCAGAAACATCCTCGCCGCTTCCCAGAACCGTCCTGACTGGCTCCCGGTAGCGGCATCGTTGTCCGCCAGCGTAAAGCTCTGAGCAGCGGAGGTTTCATAGACGGCCCCTCGAATGAGGGGCCGTTCGGCGTCACAGGTATGAGAAGAACCGAGACTTGCGAGGCTAGCCCTCTGGTGTGAGCACGGTTGATCCGACGGGCCCGCACCAGTGCCGGCACTTCGCAAAGCTCGAATGAACTGCCAGGGCGGTGCAGTCTCCTCCCTGCCCGAAGACATCACTCGGGCATCGGGGACCCGGACTTGCGCGGCTAACTACGCGCTGGGTCAAAGTCTGTGACACCCATTCACCGCGTGCTGCCGCACGCCATGACCGAAGGTCTGACATGTCCACAACATTCAAGCTCCAACTGGCACAGGCGACGCAGTCAGAGACGCCAGCAGAGGAACAGGGTGAGTCTCCAGCCAGCCGCTCGCGCGGCGAGAACGCCCTGACGTGGGCCCAGCTGGGATTCGCCGCGTTGTGTGCGGGAGCCGGTACAGCCATCGGCCTCTCGGGGGACACCGAAGTGGGCGTTGCCCTCATTGCGGCCGGTGGCACTCCGCTGGTCTTGAGGATCGAGCGGCGCCGATAGACACAGATGTCCCGCTGGGCTCAGCCCAGCGGGACCAGTGTTCATCTGGTCCGGTTCAGACGCTGCGCGTCGTGCGCGGGTACGGTGCGGGTGTGCCAGAGTTCGCATCGATCCTCGCGCTGGAGCAGCTGCTGGACGGCTTGACCATCGGGCCGTCTCGCGCGCGTCAGCTCGCCATGGTTCGCGGGGAGATGCAGCGGGCACTGGTGCGTGGTGCGCTGCCGGTGGCGGCCCGTCACAGTCTGCGGCGGCTGCTGGAGAAGGAGGCGCTGACGCCGTACCTGCGGCTGGCGGAGTCCGGCGCGCTGCGGGCCCGCACTGTCGACGGCGGCCGTCCGCCCACCTCGGCGGCGACCAACACGGTGCGCCGTCAGTGTCTGGAGCTGCTGCGGGACGCCCTGGGGCTGCCCCGGCTCCGGCTCGCCGGCGAGGATGTCCTGCTGCAGCCCACCCCGGACTTTTCGACCCTGGCCACGCTGCGCCGTCAGCTCGACCGGGACCTGGGCGGCTGGATGCCGCCGGGGCAGGTCCGGCTGACGGCGGTGCTCACTCTGGTCCTGGATGCGGCCCTGTCCTCGGGACAGCTGTCCGGTCTGCGGCTCTCCGACCTCGCCCCCGGACGCCGTGCCGTCTCGGACGGGGCGGGTTGCGAGGTCGCCTTGTCGCCGCTGGGCCAGGCAGCGCTTGGGCGGTGGCTGCCGCTGCGCGCGGACCTGGTGCGCCGGACCCGCGGCACGTCGCGGCTGTGGGTGTCGCTGTGGCACAACCACGACGGGCACCCCGCACGGGAGGGTGCCACGCTGCACCGTCCGCCGGGAGTGCCGCTGGAGAGCAACGGGTTGGTCAGCAGCTACAGGCGGGGGCGGCGGCAGTACGGTCTGGAACGCCTGCTGCCACCGAAAATGGAGGCGCTGCGGCGGGCGGTCGAGTCGGAAGCGCCCCCCGCAGGGCTTGTTATCGCGGCATCTGCTGGAGGTACTCCAGGCGCTGCTGGGCCATCGACAGATGGCGCCGGTCCAGCGCGGGCAGGGTCCGCAGAAGACTGATCAGGTCGGGGCCGCAGTCGCGGGCCTTGGCGGGGTCCTGAATGTGGGTCCAGCAGTAGTGCGCGCTCTGCCCTGCTGTGAGGACCTCGGGTGCGTCGGTTGCCTGGTGGGCGAGGCGAGTACGCCCCGCCGCGATCCACAGGTGCGTCGCCAGTGTGAAGTCCGTGGCCATCTTGGCGAGGTCGGCACGGATCTCGAGCCACTGGGTGGCCTGCGGAGAGTCGATACCGCAGGTCTGCAGCACATGCTGTTCCCACATCTGCGCTTCCCGGGCCGCCTCCCTGTGCCTGCCAGCCTGGGCCAGGGCGTGAATACGAGGGCGGGGGTCCTGCTGGCCGGTGCCGGGCTCGGCCGGGGCTGCGGGGCGCTGAGCCGGAACCGGGGCGGGCGCGGTGGGCGATACGGGGACCGTCGGATGAGGTGCCCGCGATTCGGGGGCCAGCGCGGGTTCCGGCGCAGGCGGCCGGGTCGGGGCGGGAGCGGCGGACGGCAGCAGAGCGGGGTCGAGCGCTGGGCGGGATTCCAGCCCGGGGGCCACGTCGTCGGCGTCCGCCTCGAGGCGCCTACGCGGCAGCATCTGGGTACGGCTGGTGGGCGGTGGTGCTGGCGGGGGCGGCGCTGGCAGAGCAGCCTGCTGCGGTGCAACGGGGAGAACGAGGGTGTCCGCGGGTAGGTCGGCGGCTGCCACGACCTGGGGATGGAGCTGAGCGACGGGGCCCTCGCCCTGCCGGAGGCGCTGGGCGAGATGCCGGGTGTAGGGGCTGGGCCCGGTGACGGTCGGCGCGGTGGAAGGCGAGATGACACCGACCAGGGTCAACCCGGCGGCCAGCCGCTCGGCTTCGCCGGCGGCCAGGACACTGACGGCCTGGGGCTCGGCGACCAGGTCGACCGCCAGGGTGGTCGTCATCGGCGGTCTGTTCCGCAGCTCGGTGCGCAGCCAGTCCCACGGCAGCGCGGTGTACCGGACGGTGGGCCTGGTAGTGCCGGGCAGCGCAAGGTGCAGGGCATGGGACGTGCGATCGACCACCAGCCGGGCCGAGAGGTAGACCAGCAGGTCTCCGCTGGTGTCAGCGGCCATCTGCAACCGAGCCCGTACCAGGTGGGGGTCTCGTGCTCCGTCCAGCATCGCGACGTCGGTCGGGTCCGTGGTTCCCAGCAGCGCTTGGGCCGGGGCCGTTGCCAGCGCGGCGAGATTGTGGCTGGGCAGCAGTTGCGGTCGGCGCCGGTGAGTGGCTGTGTCGCCGGCGAGCATCAGCACATGTCCCCGCCGTCCTGCCCCCTGCGTGCTCATGGATCACACCGTACTCACGGACATAGCCCCTGACAGATATCTCTGTCAGGGGCTATGTCGTGGAGTGTTCACATGTCGATGTCGTCGTCGCCGAAGTCGACGCCCTGCGCGGTATCCCACTCACCGCCCAGGTCGATACCCGACTCACCGACGGCTGTGGGGGCAGAGCTGGCGTCCGAGAGGTCGGCCTCTGCCTGGGTCAGCACCAGGTCCTGTTCGACGGCGGCGGCCCGTTCCAGGGCGCCGTGTTCCTCCTGCAGGGCGCCCTGGCCGGGGCCGGCCTCCAGCTCCTGCTCGACGGCCGCGCGGCGCTCGGCCAGCTCGGCGGACGGTGCCAGCTCCTGCTCGTACTGGGCGAGCGTGTGGTGATAGTCGGTCTGCTCGCGCTGCACGGCCGTGTCCTGGGCGGCGATCTGCGCGGCCAGGTCCGTGGGAGCGTCCGGGCCGGTCAGCTCGCGCCACACGCTGTCGATGCGGCCCGGGGGCACATCGTCCGCGGTGGTGACTTCCTCGGTGTTGCGCAGGCCCTGACCGAAGTCGCGTTCCGCCCAGATCCGCTCCTGCCCGCTGCCCTTGATCACGCCCCGGGTGTACTGGGTGTCGCCTACCCGCTGGGTCTCGCTGATCTCGATGTCGTCCCACGTGGTGGGGACTGCGGTGAGGCTGTCGTCCTCGTAGAGGAGTTCGGCCTCGGGGACTGGCTCGTCCATATCTCTCGTTCCCTCCCTTCGACGGGTGGGGCCCCGCCGTGCAGCCGGGGCCCCACCGGGTCACGCTCAGACCTGGTTGTTCACAGCTCCACTTCGGCGTCTTCGTATTGTCGGGGGTGGAGTGCGTGGTCGTAGCCGCGCGCGGCGAACCCCTTTTCCCCGTCGCCTCGGTGCAGGCGCTCGGCCTCCTCCACTTCCTGGCAGGTGGCACTTGCGGAGAAGATCAGGTGGCGGGCATGGGCTGCTTGATGGTCGTAGGTGCTGACCTGGGCGCTGTTGTCCCGGGTGGTCCGGTGCTGGTCCAGCTCGCCGGCGGTGAGGTCGAGCTGGGCCAGTGCCGGGAGCAGTCCGGCGATGTGGCCCTGGCGGTCCTGGTCGTCAGTCATACGTCGGTCTCTCTTTCGGTCGTCGCTCAAAGCTCGAAGTCGAGGTTGTCGGGTTCTTCGTCGGCCGGGCTGGGCGGCTGCTGCCCGCAGGGCGGCCAGGCGGCTCCCTGCGGGCCGTAGACAGTGACCTGGTCGTATTCGAGGTGCGCCTGGACGTGCCCGCGGTAGACGAGTCCGCCGTCGGCCAGCAGCTGGAATGCCGGGTGTGTGAGCGGGCACTGGGAAGGGAGGACGGCGTCCCGCTCGGTGAGCGGGGTCGGGTCGATGGTCTGCCCGTCGACCGCCAGCCCATGCGCGTCGACCTGCACGACGTGGCCCTGCCACTGCTGCAGCAGGCGTCCTTGCGGCGTGGTCGGCTTCACCGGGGCGTCTGCCCGTCGCGCTCGTCGGCGGCCAGCTCGCGCGGGGCCTCGTGGCCGGCTGCCTGCAGCAGGGCTGCGACGTTCAGCTCGTTGCCCGGGGTGATCGCGCGCTGCTCGCGCATCTCGTTCGCGGCCACCAGCGCCTCGACGCTGGTGCTGATCGCCTGCGCGCGGGCCGCTTCGGTGCGGTACTGCCACTGTGCCTCGGCGACGCGGGCCTGCTGTTCGACCGCGGTGACAGCCAGACGGGTCTGGGCATCGGTCCGGGCCAGCAGCTGCTCGTGTCGCTGCTCTTGCTCCAGGCGGCGGTCGCTGCGCCACAGCGGGGCGCAGACCGCGTAGACGGCGGCGGTGCCCAGCAGCCACATCAGGACGCGCACCGTCCACAGCGGCGTCCAGGCCGCGACACCGATCAGGGCGAGCGTGCCGGCGCCCGCGAACGCGGTGCGGGTGACATCGATGCTGCCGTTCTTCTTGGCCGCGGAGACGGTGCCGGCCGCCGCGGCGAAGGCGGCCAGCAGGCCGCTGATCCACAGCGGCTGGGTGGAGCCAGCGGGCATCTGAGCGTGCCACCCCCAGGCAAGGGCGGTCGCCGCGGTGGTGACCAGTCCCGGGGCGATACGCCCCAGGTGCTCCCACAGGACCCGGAGCGCGGAGCGGGTGGGCGGCAGCGCGGCGACGCCGGGCAGGTGCGGGGCGGTGATCTGCCGCTCGTGGCTGAGCAGGTAGTCGGTCGGGTCGAAACGAACCGGCTCGTTCATTCACATCTCCATCTCGGAAGGGGCGGGGACTTCACGTGCGGGGTGAGCCGGTGGGGAGGGCTCCTTGCCGTCGGCCAGCTCGGGCTCGCGCTCGGCGTGGTGGATGCGCCGCTCGTCGGTGAGAGAGGGCTGCAGGGACTGCTCAGCGCGGACGACCAGAGCGCTGGGAGCCAGGGCGGGGGCGCGTCCGGCATCGCGCACCTGCTCCCCTGCTGTCTCCAGGCGGTCCAGCGCCGCGGTGCTCAGGACACGTGCACCCGCGTGGGCTGCGATGCCCCCGCTTCCGTGCCGGGCGAGGTCGGCCAGCAGCTGTTCGCTGGGCTGCGGGCCCCCGCGACGGGCGGCCTCCCACGCCACAGTCAGGTCATCGACCGGGGACTGGCGCTCGTGCAGCGCGGTGATCGCGCCGTAGGCGGTGCGCAGTGCAGGGTCAGCGAAGTCCTGGTCCTGCAGCCAGGGGATGTCCCCCACCTGGCGGGAGTCCCACTGCAAGGAGGCCACGACGTCGAACTCGGCCTGCAGGTCCAGCCGCTCCGGGCGGCGGGCCTGCTGAGCCTCCGGCTCCGGCAGCCGCTGGTCGTGCTGGGTGTCCAGCAGCACCCGCACCTGCTCCGGGGTGCTGAGCCACGCCTGGTGCAGCGAGGCGAACCGCTCCCGGGCAACCTGCGCCTGGCCGACCGTGTCACCGGCCTGCTCGACATCGGCCTGCTGGGCAGCGGCCCGCAGCCGGTCTCCGGTGTCCTCGACCGCGCGGTGCACGCCTCCCTCGACCGTCATGCCGCCGTACAGCGCAGCAGTGCGCGGGTTCGGGCAGGCGCCGGCCAGCTGCTGGAGACGCTGGGGCGACAGGCAGTTCCGGATGCCCCGGTCCTCGATCCGCTCCACGGCCCTGGTCACAACGGCCGGAATCTCCGCGCGCGGCACCCGGGAGAAGTCGATCGCGTGGAGCGTCCGCCACAGAGCGCCGTGATCGGGGCGGGAGAAGGCACCGGGCGGTACCCACTGCATCGCCGGGAGGATCTCGGGACGGAAGAGTGCCGCTCCCAGTAACGCCTCTTCCGCACGCCGCGTCAGCCGGGTCATCGCGCACCCTCATCGGCTCGGCGGGCCAGCACCCGGGCGTGGCACGGCTGTCCCTCGGCGCACCAGCAGCCCAGGCGTCGGCCGCGCAGCTTGGGCAGCTCTCGGGCTACGAGGTCGGCGTGCTGGTCCAGCCACTGCTCGTACCGTGCGACGACCTGCTCCGGCGTGCCGTCACGGCCGACCCGGTACGGGTTGGCGAGCAGGTGACCGGCCAGCTTCCAACCGCCCTGGTACATGGGGCGCCCGACGTAGAGCACGTCCGCGATGGAGGGATCGCCCCGGCGGCCCTTGAGGCAGACCACGGTGGTCGGCCCGGGGGCCGGGCCCGCCGCGGTGGCGGGCTCCGGCTCGGCGGCGACGACTAGGTCCAGCAGGTCCAGCTGGCGTCCGCCGTTCATCTCGGGATCGAAGGGCTTCGGCATCACAGCACCTCCGCGAGGCGCTGGCCCAGCCACTGGGCGACGTTGCAGGAGACCGCGTTCCCTGCCTGCATGGTCTGCTCGCCCTTGTTGCCCGTGACGACGTACTCGGCGGGGAAGCGCTGGGCCATCAACTGCTCGCGGGGCTGGATCATGCGGTAGTGGCAGTCCTCCAGCTGCGGCGCCGGCCCCAGCAGCCCGGCCGAGTCCACGGTGCCCAGGGTGTGCAGCGGGTCGGTCACGGACTTGGCGGCGGCGTTGCGGTAGGGGATCACCAGCCAGTGGTGCCGTCCCTGCCCGGTCACGGTGTCGACAGGCTCGTGCACGCTGCGGGAGGCGGCGTTGCGGCGCAGGGTGACGATGAAGGAGTCGTCCGCCTGCGGGGGAGTGACCAGGGACTCGAACCCTTTGGGGTTCGCCAGTCGGGTCCGCATCGGCTCGGCGGTGCTGGTGGCCGTGGTGTTCCAGGTGCCGCCGGAGGGCACCAGCACCGCGTCTCCGATCCTCACCGTGCGGGCGGAGAGAGGGGCTTGGTCGGCGGGCACGGCCCGGCCGTCGTGCCCGCCGTGGTTGACGGTCAGCACCATGCGGCGCTGGCCCAGCATCTGCAGGCCCTTGCGGATGCGCTTGACCGTGGTGGCGGCCAGGGGGCGCAGCCCCTCGGCGGCCCGGTCCCCGATCCGCACCCCCAGGTTCGACCAGTCGATGACGCTGGCGGCCGGGCGCACATACGGGTCCACGACGCTGTGGCGGCACCGGGCACCGTGGGGGCACCGATAGACGTACTGCTGCCCGTACTTGCCCAGCTTCCGGGCTCCGGGCTTCTTCCAGGACTGCACCGCGTGGACCGTCTCCTCGCACACCGGGCACCAGGCCAGCGGCCTGGGCTCGACGTCGGGCAGCGGCAGTTCGGTTCGGGTGAGCACGATGTAGATGCGGTCGCGCCACTGCGGAGCGGCCAGGTTGCCGTCCTCGCCGGCGTGTGCGGAGGAGACCGAGACGAACTGGTGGCGGTATCCGAGAGTGCGCATCCCGGCCAGCCAGACGTCGAACAGCTCCCAGTCGGCCGCTTCCATGACGTTCTCCACCAGTACGGCCTTGTAGCGGTTGACCTCGGTGGCGCGGATGACGTCCCAGAACGTGGCCCGGGTCCGGTCGAAGGCGTCCTGGGAGACCGGCCCGAACTCCTCCAGTGCCAGCTGACCGGCGCCCGGGGCTGCTTTGCGGCGACGGCCGCCCGCGGGGCTCAGCTCGGTGCAGATCGGGGAAGCCCACAGCACGTCGGTGCGAGGCAGCCGCCGCATGTCGTAGTTGTTGATGTCCGCGCACAGATGGTCGGCACTGCGGTGGTTGGCGCTGTGCGTCTCGATCGCGCGCGCCCAGTGGTTGGCAGCCAGCTTCAGCTCGAACCCGGCATCGACCAGACCGGTCGAGGAGCCGCCGGCGCCGCAGAAGATGTCCGTGAAGGTGATGCTCACTGCTCGCCTCCCGTGTCGGTGGACGGCGCGCAGTGCGCCGCGAGGTAGAGGGGGTAGTGCAGGAGGTCCTCGTGCCGTGCCCGTCGGGGCAGCCAGCGGGGACGCGGCCGGGCGCAGCGGCACGGCGGTTTCCACGCGGGCGGGTTGGCCTGGGCGACCTGGCCGCAGCGGCGGCAGTCGCACACCAGGTAGGGGAGCGGGCCGACCACAGCCGCGAGGACGGTGGTCACCTGCTCGTAGACGCGAGTGCGGAGGGTCGTCTTCACCGCAGGGCCTCCGTCCAGCGTTCGTCCAGCTGGATGCGGACCTGCTCCAGCAGCTCCTCGGAGGGGGTCCACAGCTGCAGCGCGCCCTGTGCGACCGGCACCGGCAGGGAGAGCGGGGTGACCTCCTCCAGCACCAGGTGGTGGTGACCGGGGAAGGACCAGGGGGTGCACTCCCCGTCGTCCCGGTGCCAGTCGACCAGCTGGGCAACACCGACCACGGCGCCGGTTTCGAGCGGGAGCCCTCGCAGGATCGGGCTGATCAGGGGGTGCCGCATGGCCGTCCGGTCGAGGGTCTTCGAGCTGTGGAGCAGCAGGGGGCCCCGGTAGGTGGCGAACCAGCTGCGGTTCTCGACCCGTTTGGGTCCGTGGGCGATGGCTGCGGCCCAGGGCTGGCGGATACTCAGCGCGCGGGGCATCAGCTCGCCACCTCCGCGAGGGCCTTGCCGATACCGACCAGGACGAGCGCTGCGAGCACGGCGGCCACGGCCAGCCCTCGGCTGGTAGCGCGCAGCACAGCCCAGCAGCGGATCTGCAGCAGCGAGGTGAGCGCCCAGACCGCACCGGCGTACCCGAGCAGCGCGAGAGCGGCTGCTGTCTGCAGCCCGGCTCCGGCTCCTGTGGCCAGCGCCAGGAGCAGTGCTGCGGCAGTCAGGGCGGCCAGCGCGCTGCGGTATTCGACCGTCATCGCGCCACCGCCGACTTCTGCTGGGGCAGGTGGACCTGGGGGCGGACGACCTTGACCGCGCGCAGGCACGTGGCCATCCGCTCGGCGGCGGTCTCGGGGTGGTCGCCGTAGGCGTACGCGAGGCTCGACAGCGCCGCGTCGGCGGTGCCCAGCCTGGCCTCGGCCTCCCGGATCATCTCGCCGAGGCGCTCCGGGTCGCGGGGGAAGTCGGGGGTGGGCGTGGGGGAGGAGAACAGGAAGGTGGCCAACGTCGTCGTCAGCCGGGAAGGGGTGCGCACAACAGACTCCTGGGTGCGGGCCCGCCGGACGGGGAGCAGCGGCTGCTTCTCACCCGTCCGGCGAACCAGAGAAGGGATGAGGGTCAGCGCTGTCCGGAGCCGTTGCAGCTCGGGCAGTCCTGCATCTCAAGGGACTGGTACGGCTCTCCGTCCGCACCGCAGCGGTTGACGGTGGCCATCACCTGGCCGCCGTTGCAGCCGCAGGACTGGGGAGCGGAGGACGCCTCGGGCGACTGGACGCTCATGCCGTCACCGCCCCGCGAGCACGGAGCGGCTGCCGGGGTGGGGCCGCGCCGGCTGCGGGGAGCCCTGACGGCCGTCCCGCTCGTGCGGGGTGGGGCGCATCGGCAGCTGCGGCCTGCCCTTGTCCTTCGCGTGCACCGGGTTGGCGCAGACGGCGACGCCGGTGCGGGTGACCACGCGCTCGAAGTCGCGGCAGTCCCGGCACGTCGGGCCGATCCGCCCGACGACCGCGAGACGCGGACCGGTGAGGACCGGCAGGGCGCGGACCCCCTCGGGCGACAAGCGCAGGGCCGGGAAGTCGTCGACCGTGATGTCGGCGCCGGGGATGAGGCTGAGAGACTGGCTCATGGAGATCCCTCCAGATCAGGGGTGTCCCGGGACCGGAAGGCGGTGCTACGCCTGTCCGGTCATGGCTGGGGCCGGCAAGCCCCGGTCGGAGAGGGCCGGGTCGGCAAACCCGGCCCTCTCGCACTTCCATTACCTCTCACCGTGGCCAGCTTGTCAACATTCTCGGATTCGGTTTTCCATGATTGTTGGCAAGCGTGCTTGTTGGCAGTACAGTTGCCGGGCAAGCACGGAAACCAAGAAGCCAACGAGAGGGCCTAGTGTGCTCGGAACACTGGAACGACCACCGTCAGGAGCCAAAGTGCCGCAGCAGGGCGAACCGCAGCAGACCCCCGAGTCTGAGGAGCGCGTCAACTTCTCCGCCCGCGTCCGCGCATCGACCCGCAAGCGGGCCAAGCTCTACGCCGCCGGACACGACGTCAATCTGCAGGACCTCGTCGACGCGGCGCTCGACGAGTACCTCTCCAAGCGCAACGCCTAGGGATCGGAGGTGACCTCATGGCCAACGACCAGAGTGTGAACACTCCTTCTCACTGGTCAGCGGCAGCCGACGTCGGTCCGGTGGACTGGCGGGGCACGGCCGAACGCGCCATCACCGATGCCCCGGCCTGGGTGCTGGCAGCAGTTGCCGGCGGGGTACTCATCGTCGCGCTGGTCTTCGGCTTCGCCCTCTGGAGCCGGGCATCCAAGCGCCGGGCGGAGCGGGAGCAGTACCACCGCGACCTCGTGGCCCAGGCACGCGAGGATGGGCAGCCGCTCCCGCCCGAGCCCCTGCAGATGGACTACAAGCCGCTGCTGGGCGGGTTCGCGGTCAGCCTCCATGGCCTGTGGGGCTTCGCGACGCAGACGGCCGACTTGTCGTTCTTCTTCGCCATCGGCTTTATGTCGATGTTCGACATCCTTCAGCTGCGGCTGTTCTCGCAGATGTTCCGGATGGCCGACCCCCGCAAGGGCTGGACCCGCCCCATGCGGGTCATGCGAGCCACGGCCTGGTGCTTCGTCCTCCTGTCCGCAGTGGCGAACTTCCAGCACGCGCCGAACATCTGGTCGGCGCCCTGGCTGGCCGCGATGCCGATCGGTGCCGCGTGGGTCATCCAGGTCCCGCTGAAAAACGCCCTGGACAGCGACGACCCGGAGGAGCAGGAGAAGCGCCCCGAAGGCGTCAAACCGGGCCCGCTGCGGCTGATCGGCCTGCTGTGGCGGCGTCTGTGGGCCTACTTCTTCCGCAAGGCCGGTCTGGACGTCACCGACCGCGCGGACGAGATGGTCCGCCGGGCCCGCGCCCGGGATGCGGCTGACGCCTCGTACGCCCTGCGCGGCGTCCTGACGGAGAAGCAGGAGCTGGAACTCGCGGTAGAACGCGCCACGACTCCCGGCCTGGACGGGAAGCCGATGTCCCGCGGCCAGCTGCAGCAGGCCCAGAAGCGGCTGGTGGCGCTCAACAAGGAGCTGAAGACGAAGGTCCGTCCCCGGGCACAGTCCGCTCTGGAGCTGGCAGACACGCAGGACCCGGAACAGGGACTGCAGCTGATGCAGCGTATGGCCTGGCTGACGAACGCCGACGATGTCGCGATGCTGGACTACGGCCCGGAAAGCCCGGCGATGGAGAAGCTGGAGCAGCTGAACATCGCCGCGAACGCGGACTTCGTCAAGTCCTCGAAGCGTGCCAGGAGCGCCGAGGACGCGGCGGCCGAGGCGGAGCGGCGCATGGACGCCGCCGAACAGAAGGTGACCGAAGCCCAGGAGCAGCTGGATGAGGTGCTGGGACGTCTCGAGTCCGCGGAGAAGGAGGCCACGGAGGAGCAGGACCGTCTGCAGAAGGCGGTCGAGGAACGGGAGCGGCTCGAGGAGAGCGATACGAGGGCCGATCAGCTCTACCGGCAGGTCAAGGAGGAGCTGGACCGGACGCGCGAGCAGTTGCAGACCCTGCAGGAGGAGCGCACCGAGCTGAGCACGTCCAGCGGCAGGGTCCAGGAGCGGCTGGAAGCCCTGGTCCAGGAACGGGACCAGCTCGCCGAGAAGGCACACGAAGCCAAGGAGGAGCTGGACCGGACGCGCGGGCAGTTGCAGACCCTGCA